>JAIEQM010000060.1 GCA_019747705.1 Chitinophagaceae bacterium
TAAAAAACACTGTTTGTAAATAAAACAAAGAGAAGAAGAGGTTAAGAGAAATGCAGCAACCCTCCCTTGTTCTCTTAGCCTCTTTGTTCATGCGTTTTAAAAAACACTGTTTGTAAATAAAACAAAGAGCGAAAGAGATTAAGAGAAATGCAGCAACCCTCTCTTGTTCTCTTAACCTCTTTGTTCATGCGTTTTAAAAAACACTGTTTGTAAATAAAACAAAGAGAAGAAGAGGTTAAGAGAAATGCAGCAACCCTCCCTTGTTCTCTTAACCTCTTTGTTCATACTTTAGTAAAGAATCTGAGACATCATGATTGTTTTTCTTCGTTCAGAAAACCGCTGCTCCATGAACTTATACCTGCATTATAATTGTATTACTTGCACTTGTTGCAATTCCTTACCTTCATCCCCATGCGTTACATTGTAACAACTCCCTGGTGGTTGCGGCTTGGTTTTCCCAATGGATTAACATGGGATATCAAAACCAAAGAAAAAATATTGTATCTCACATTTGATGATGGCCCGCACCCGGAGATAACACCCTTTGTTTTAGATACACTAAAAAACTACAACGCCAAAGCTACTTTTTTTTGCATCGGTAAAAATGTAAAACAGCATCCGGAAATTTATAAACGCATTTTATTGGAAGGCCACCGCACCGGTAACCATACCCATAATCATTTCAACGCCTGGAAAACAAGTGAAGAAGACTGGCTCAATGATGTAAAAGAAGCGGCGCAGTGGATTGACAGTGATTTGTTTCGCCCGCCTTACGGAAAAATAAAAAGCTTCGCCGCAAAGCTTATGCTTAGCTCCAACCCGGCTTACCGCATTATTATGTGGAATGTGCTGAGTGCAGATTTTGATACAGAAAAAACAGCTGACCAATGTTTTTACCACGTACAAAAGCATGCCGGCAACGGAAGTATTATTGTTTTTCACGACAGTGAGAAAGCATGGCCCCGTTTAAAGGAAGCCCTGCCAAAAACCCTTGAGCATTTTGCCGGTAAAGGATTTGAATTCAAAGGAATAGCTTAGAAAAAGGGTATAAAAAGGAGGGTCTGGGTAGACACCCAGACCCGTTTTTAATCCGTACCCTATGAAAACTGGGACTAAGGTACAATTTCTTTTACGTTATTTCCAAACGATTTTTTTAGCGTGGGAGCGTGATTTCTTTTGTAATTCCATTGATGGTAATGGTGGCTTTGTTATCACAATCACCATTTCCATAGTTCAGCAATGCCACTCTGTTGTTGAAAGTGATGTTTACTACACCCTTTGAAATCCAGCGGCATGCAAAGCGTTTGATGAGTGGTTCCAGAATGGTGTGGCTCCATCTGTTTCCCTTGCTGTTTTCACCGGAACCTGATCCTGAAATTGAAAACACATCGTCCAGCGGGAACAAAGGCGTACCGTTACCTTCCAACTGTGTAATGGTTCTTGAAGTAGTCCATTTTACCCAGCGGCCGCTATCCCATGTAATTTGTCCGGCAATTACATTTCTTGTAAAAATTCTGCTGTTGGAAACACTGTTGTTAATTACTTCATGTGTTCCGCTAACAGCTGCACTGTCAACCTTGTAACCATCAAAAGTAGTAGTTGCTTTTGCACCGGGCACGCTCATGCGGTTTGTAAACACGGTAATAATTTTTCCTTTACGCAGTTTGCCATCTTTCCCAATGCAACCTGTTCCAAAATCAATAGTAACAGTTTTAGGGAATACGCCGGGCGTACGTGGGCTGACAGTTACGGTAAAGCAACGGTTGGTACTATCTACCCTGCCGGTGAGTTCACCATTTTCCATGCGGCCAAATACACCAATACCTGCTGTAATACCCAGGTCTTCGCCTGCATCAGAAGCGCTGATGCCCATGGTGTTGTTAAATACATCATCATTTACATCATCTGCTTCCGTATCATTTACGGTAGTTTCTGTAAGGGCTGCAACAGTTTGGTCATTATTGGAATTACTGCCTTCTTTTTTACAGGCTGCAAACAGTAAAGCGCCAAATAACAGGAAACTGAGGGTTAACTTTGAGAGTGTGTTCATTGTTTTCATGATATACGTTTTTTAGGTTTTTAAATAATGAAACGAACATATAAGAGACTGTATGATGTTGCGTTGGTTTAAACACTGTTAAAATATTTTTTTGGGGCTTTGATCAGTAATTGCTGCCTCATCTGTGGTTCTGCGTCTTTCGGCTTCGCTTCGCTTCGGTGCCCCCGTTAAAAGCGGGGGCACTTCCCTTCAGCCGCAGCAGCCCTTCATCTTAATGCATCATTCAGCCGCAGCAAGCTATTGAACGCATCCCGGCAATATATATTACATACAACTGCTCCTCTTTTCCTGTTTTAAGAGAAATTCCCCTTTGCCGTCAATCCAATTCAAATTCTACATTTGCACCCATGCACATCATTGATACACATACCCATCTCTATCTGGAAGATTTTAAAGATGATATGGAAGGGGTGTTGCAAAGAGCCCGGGAAGCCGGTGTGCAACAGTTTTATCTCCCCAATATTGACAGCAGTTCCATTGCAGATGTATTAGCACTGGAGCAAAACCATCCCGGAGTTTGTATGGCCATGATGGGGTTGCACCCCTGCTCTGTAAAAGAAAATTATAAAGATGAATTAAGATTAGTTGAGGAATGGCTGGCTAAAAGAAAGTTTGCAGCAGTGGGTGAAATTGGTTTGGATTATTACTGGGACAAAACATTTATACCGCATCAAAAAGAAGCCTTTCAATTGCAGATAGAATGGGCCTTGTACTACAACATTCCCATCGTCATTCACAGCCGTGATTCATTGCAGGATTGTATGGATATCGTTCGGCAAAATCAAAACGGAAAGCTCCGTGGCATTTTTCATTGTTTTGGCGGAAGCTTAAATGAAGCGAAACAGATTATGGATTTGAATTTTTTAATGGGCATTGGTGGCGTGGTTACTTATAAAAAAGCGGGCCTGGCAGAAGTGTTGAAAGACATTCCTTTAAACGCATTGGTGCTGGAAACCGATGCACCTTATCTCACACCGGTTCCTTTCCGTGGCAAACGCAATGAACCTGCTTATTTAAAATATGTAGTTGAAAAAATTGCAGAAGCAAAGAATGTAAGTATTGAACAAGTAATTACAGCTACAACTGAAAATGTAATGAATTTATTCGTTTAATAAGCAGTGAAAAGATTATTTTTGCCTTCCTCTTTCGGAGACTTGCTCGAGTGGTTGAAGAGGCACGCCTGGAAAGTGTGTATGCGGGAAACCGTATCAAGAGTTCGAATCTCTTAGTCTCCGCAGTTCCCCTGTAATATTAATTTTGCAGGGGAATTTTATATTGAAGCAGATGCAATACCCAGTTTCTCCACCGCTACCTGCGCTGCAATCTGGCTGGCATCTTTTTTATTAAAGGCCTTTCCTTCAGCAATGGTTTCACCATCTACTACAGCAGCAATGGTAAACAAACGCCTTCCATTTTCAATACGTTCATCCATGGTTTCAAACTCCAATGCTTTCCCATTTTTATTGGCCCATCCGTAAAGCTTGTTTTTATGATTGATCTCCAGCGCCTCAAGGTCATCCATATACAGGTGCGGAATGATGACATTCTTGGTGATCCATCGTTTGGTTTTGTTATATCCCAAATCAAGGTAAATGGCGCCCAGCAATGCTTCGAGTGTGTTACCGAATATTTGCGAAATTTTCAGGGAGTTATCACCTTTATTGTAGATGGTGATTTTTTTCAAACCCATTTTTAATGCAATATCATTAAGTGTGGCACGGTTTACCATTTTACTCCTCATCTCAGTTAAAAAACCCTCGCCTTTATACGGATAACGTTTAAACAAATAATCTGCCACCACAGAACTTAATACTGCATCACCCAAAAATTCAAGACGCTCATTGTTCTGATCATTGCCTTCTTTTACAGAACGGTGGCTCAATGCTGTTTTATACAATTGGAGGTTGCCCGGTGAATAGCCCAGCACATTACGCAGGTTACTTTCGAACTTGTTGGAAGACGGTAATATTTGACGGAGAAGGTTCCGCACCATAATTTTAAAAAGTTGCCGTTGTTTGGCCGTGGCTATTCAAAACTAACCTAATTCTGCCACAAAGAAAATTGGGAATGCACAAATCTTTTCAACTGTTGTTGAAACGTTTAAAAAAGAAAGAAGAAAACTCAGGCTTTGTATTTCTTAACAATGAGTGAAGCATTATGGCCGCCAAATCCGAATGTGTTGCTCAGGGCAGCACGTACTTCCCTTTTTTGAGATTGATTAAAAGTAAAGTTGAGCCGTGCATCCAGTTCCGGATCATCAGTAAAATGATTAATGGTGGGAGGTACTTCATCATGCACCACACTCATTACACAGGCAATTGCTTCCAGTGCGCCGGCGGCTCCGAGACAATGACCGGTCATAGATTTGGTGGATGAAATATTCAGGTTGTAAGCATGTTCGCCAAAAACATTAAGGATGGCTTTGGTTTCAGCAATATCTCCTAAGGGTGTTGAAGTGCCGTGTACATTAATGTAATCAATATCTTCCGGTTTCAGTCCGGCGTCTGCCAAAGCCGTACGCATTACATTGGTAGCGCCCAATCCTTCAGGATGCGGAGCGGTAATATGATGGGCATCGGCTGTTGCGCCGCCACCTGCTATTTCACAATAAATTTTTGCGCCACGTGCCAGGGCATGTTCCAGCTCTTCCAGTATGAGCATACCTGCACCTTCACCCATTACAAAACCATCACGGTCTTTATCAAAAGGGCGGCTCGCAGTTTTGGGGTCGTCATTCCTTTCACTCAATGCTTTCATGGCATTAAATCCACCCACGCCTGCAGCGCTTACCACAGCTTCACTTCCACCGCTTAAAATAATATCTGCTTTGCCCAAACGAATGGTATCAAACGCATCAATTAAAGCATTGGTAGAAGAAGCACAGGCAGAAACAACTGCATAGTTGGGCCCACGAAAACCATGACGCATGGATATTTGCCCGGCGGCAATATCCAATATCATCTTGGGAATAAAGAAAGGATTGAAACGGGGTGTACCATCACCCAGCGCAAATTGAGAAACTTCTTCCTGGAATGTAATCAAGCCCCCGATACCACTGGCAAAAATAACACCCACACGGTCAGCATTTACGTTTTCCCGGCTGATGCCTGCATCCTTTACAGCCTGGTCACTTACAATGAGTGCAAACTGAGTAAAACGGTCAATTTTCCGTGCCTCCTTTTTATCAAGATAACCGGTAGGCTCAAAATCTTTTACCTCACACGCAAAGCGGGTTTTAAATTTTGAACAGTCAAATTGTTTGATAAAGTCGGCACCGGAAACACCATTAGAAAGTCCCTCCCAGTATTCGCCGGGAGTTTTTCCTAATGGTGTTATGGCACCAATTCCGGTAACTACTACTCGTTTGAGCTGCATAAGTTGCCTGAAGTAAAAAGGTTTATACCGTTACTTGCGGTATTGATTACTTAGCGTGTTCTTCCAGATAAGTTACAGCCTGACCTACAGTTGTAATAGTTTCAGCCTGTTCGTCGGGGATAGAAATGTTGAACTCTTTTTCAAATTCCATGATCAGTTCAACTGTGTCTAATGAATCAGCGCCCAAATCATTTGTAAATGAAGCTTCAGGATTCACTTCTGACTCTTCAACGCCTAATTTGTCAACGATGATTTTTTTTACTCTTGCTGCGATGTCTGACATTGTCGTAAAAAGTTTGGTTACAGGGTGCAAAAATAGAGGTTTTATTCAATTAGCAAGGTTTCATTTAAAAATGTACAGTTCCTGTTTCTGATGCTTAAAAAAGCATATTGGAAAAAGGGCTAACCTTTGTTCGTGGTTTCAATAAATAATGTATCTTTTCGCCACTCAGAACCAGGGCTTATGGCTTTAAAACAATTAGTGCACGGCTCTCCCGAATACCGGCAAATGATTCAGTTGCGGTATGAAATATTGCGTAAACCCATTGGCCTTGATTTTACGGAAGAAGACCTGGCAAAAGAAAAAGATGATATTTTGATTGGTGTGCTGGAAGAAGAGAAAATGCTTGCCTGTTGTGTTTTAACAAGGGTTGATAATTCAACCGTAAGGCTGCGGCAAATGGCGGTTCATAAAAATCTGCAGGGCAAAGGTATTGGCGCCACCCTTATGAATTTTGCTGAAAACCTGGCCCGGGATTATGGCTATAAAAAACTCATTATGCACGCCCGAAAAGTAGCGATCGGGTTTTATGAAAAGCAGGGCTACAAAATTAAAGGCGATGAGTTTACTGAAGTTACTATTCCGCATTACGTAATGGAAAAGAAATTAGTGCAATAATCTCACACTTAGCTGCTTGTTGAAATAATTAACTGAATGAGAGTTACTTTCTTTTGTTTGTTACTCAAAATTCATAGTATTGGAATAAATCACAACTAAATACCAGCGCTTTTCTATTTTTGCGTAAACTGTAAATTATGTATCAAAGCCTGCTCTCATCGTTAGAAAACGGAATCTTCACCATTACCATTAATCGCCCGGATAAGCTGAATGCACTGAATAAAACAGTCATTCAGGAGCTGAGTGATGCTGCGGATGAAATCAACCGGAATAAAGAAATTAAATGCGCCATTATAACCGGGGCAGGAGAAAAGGCATTTGTGGCAGGGGCTGATATTTCAGAGTTTTTGAGTTTGGATAAAGATGGAGGTGCAGCACTTGCAAAAAAAGGGCAGGAGATGGTGTTTAATAAAATTGAAAACTCATCCAAACCAATTGTAGCCGCAGTAAACGGGTTTGCATTGGGTGGCGGCTGTGAATTAGCAATGAGTTGCCATTTTCGTTTGGCAAGCGAAAATGCAAAGTTTGGCCAGCCGGAAGTGAATCTGGGATTAATACCCGGCTATGGCGGTACGCAACGCTTAACACAATTAGTGGGTAAAGGCAAAGCCATGGAACTGATGATGACCGCTCATATGATTGATGCCAATGAAGCCAAACAACTGGGATTGGTAAACCATGTTACAACTGCGGAAAGCTTATTGCAGCATACAAAACAAATACTGGAAGTTATAATGACCAGGGGTACCAATGCTGTTGCAAAAATAATTGGCGCTGTAAATGCTTATTATGATAATTCTAAAAATGGATTTGAAGAAGAAATAAAATTATTTGGGGAATGTTTTGGAACTGATGAGATGAAAGAAGGAGTGAGTGCTTTTTTAGAAAAAAGAAAACCAAAGTTTTAGAAATTCATGACAGGGCTCAGTTGAGTCCTTTTTTGTTTCCGCTTACCTTTGCTGTTCTTAAATAAATAATAAGTATGAATTACAGAATAGAAAAAGACACCATGGGTGAGGTGCAGGTGCCTGCGGATGCATATTACGGTGCACAAACCCAACGGAGTATTGACAACTTTAAAATTGCACAGGATATTAACCGGATGCCCGGGGAAATTATCCGTGCATTTGCCTATTTAAAACATGCAGCGGCTATTACCAATTTTGAAGCAGGTGTATTGCCAAAAGAAAAATGTGATTTGATTGGTAAAGTGTGTGCTGAAATTTTAGATGGTAAGTTAGATGCTTATTTTCCATTGGTAGTTTGGCAAACAGGCAGCGGCACACAAAGCAATATGAATGTGAACGAAGTTATTGCTTACCGTGGCCATGTACTGAATGGCGGACAGTTGGCTGATAAAGAAAAATACCTTCACCCCAATGATGATGTAAATAAATCACAATCATCAAATGATACGTTTCCAACAGCCATGCACATTGCGGCTTATAAAATTCTCATTGAAACAACAATACCCGGTATTGAAAAACTGAGAGATACACTTGCTGCCAAGAGCAAAGCGTTTATGAATGTGGTAAAGATTGGCCGCACGCATTTTATGGATGCCACACCTTTAACACTGGGCCAGGAGTTCAGCGGTTATGTATCACAACTCAATCATGGATTAAAAGCCATTAAAAATACACTGGCACATTTGAGTGAGCTTGCATTAGGGGGCACTGCTGTTGGTACCGGAATTAATACGCCTGATGGTTATTCTGAAAATGTCGCCAAACATATTGCAGCACTAACAGGTCTTCCCTTTGTTACTGCCGGAAATAAATTTGAAGCACTGGCGGCACATGATGCAATTGTGGAAGCACATGGCGCTTTAAAAACAGTGGCCGTGAGTTTGATGAAGATTGCCAATGACATCCGTATGTTATCAAGCGGCCCACGCAGTGGCATAGGCGAAATATTTATTCCTGATAATGAACCCGGCTCTTCCATTATGCCCGGAAAAGTAAACCCCACGCAATGTGAAGCACTCACCATGATTGCAGCACAGGTAATGGGAAATGATGTTACTATTGGTATTGGTGGTAGTAACGGTCATTTTGAGCTGAATGTATTTAAGCCGGTAATGATTTATAATTTTTTACACAGTGCAAGGTTAATTGGGGATGGTTGTGCAAGCTTTAATGATAAATGTGCTGTGGGTATTGAGCCTGTTGAAGCCAACATTAAAAAACATGTTGATAACAGTTTGATGCTGGTAACAGCACTCAATACTAAGATTGGTTATTACAAAGCGGCAGAAATTGCACAGCAAGCACATAAAGAAGGAACGACGCTAAAAGAAATGGCGGTGAAGCTGGGTTATGTAACTCCCGGAGAATTTGATGCATGGGTAATACCCGCCAATATGGTTGGAAAAATCTAACCCGGTTCATTTAAAATAAAAAGAGGAGAGGTTGAGCTTCTCCTTTTTTATTTATTCATAACTGCTGAAATCATCGGGGTCAGCAGGAGTGTTTTTAGTAAGACTGAACGCCACGGCTGTGGATGCATCTTTGCCAAAAAACAAGCGGTGCAGGTGGGATGCTTTGTTACGTTCAAACTGGTATTTGGTTAATACAAACAAGCGGCTTTCAGTGGCGGAAAAGGATTCCTCTTTATTAAATGCTTCTGATAAAAGAGGGTTGGTGGCAATGGCTTTGAGCATGAGTTAGAGTTTTACACGGTAATGAATTCAAAATCCCCGCCATGATGCTGCGGGGATTTTGTTTTAACGAAATATTTATTGTTTGATGAGTTTTGCTTTTTCATTAATGGCTTTACCGGTAACATCAATATAGTAAAGACCTGTTTTATACCTGCTCACATCCAGTTGCACATTGTTTTTACCTTTTACCAGATTAACGTTCATAACATGGATGATGCGGCCTGTATTATCAATCACTTTTAACTGTACGGTTTCATCGGCAATGGCATTAATGAGCACATTGGTTTTTTCTGTAACCGGGTTGGGGAATAATGATAATGATGTAATAAGTACAGGAGCAAAGTTTACATTAATGATATTGGTGTATTTGCTGCCTGCAGGTTCATTGGAACGGATGCGGTAATAAATAACTGTACCTAAGCCGGCTGCATTAAAATCAGTGTAGTTGTAAGTGATATCACCGTTTCCGCTTTTTGGCTGCACAGTGGCAATGTCATCAAACTTAATGCCGTCTAAACTGCGTTCAACAGTATAACTCTGCACATCACGCTGGTTGGCCACCACCCACTCTAATTTAGATGCATCATTTACGGCTTTGCCGGTAAAGCTGATGAGGTCAAACGGAAGGGTAGCGCTTGCATTAAAGAAATAGAAGCTTGAAAAAGATGTAACATTAAATTGTACTGCATGACCAAACGTTGATTGTGCATAACGGCCTGAAATAGTTTGCCCTGCTGAAAGACCATTCCCGAAAACAGATCCGCAGACGTCATTGTTTTTAAATACACCCAGGCCGGTGATGCCGGTAACACCGCTCCCCGGACTTGCAATCATATCTGCCAGTTCTTTAGCCGTTAAGTAGAGACGCACACTTACAGGAGTACCGGGTAAAGGCTGTGTTTGTACATTAATGGTAACATTCCTGTTAAGGTACCTGCTGGCCCCCCATGTTCTTACCGGGGTGCCTGTTCTGGTAAAAAAGGAAGTGGTTACATTTCCAAGATCATTACCATTCGCATTAAGTTCTGCAATCAAATTTCCATTTGGTCCGGTAATTGGCACCCATAAATTATTGTTTTTGTTTGCTGTATTAATCGTAACTGCTGTGGCAGTAACACAACCGGCAGAAAGGCTGGAATCAATTCTGATATCAGCAGGAATATTACTGGTGGTATTGGGTGCTGAACCTGATGCTGTATAACCTAAGAAAGTATATTTAATTACACAACCGGGGCAGGAACTGTTTACAGCATTAGTTGCAGTGGGGCCAGATGTTTGACCATTTCTGTCAACAACACCATAAAAACTCCATCCATTAGGATCAAAAGCAAGATCACGGAAACGATTGGTGGTATTGGCAATTGTTACAGTATCAGATCCCATCATTTGATCAACACCCGTTCCTGCTGCATTGGGTTTAATACGCATGATATAACCTCTTTTTAAGGAAGCCAGGAACAAAGAGTTTCTCCAGCCGGGTATTTTTGTATTGTTATAAGCATCCATGCCTGATGGAGCAATAGAAGGCCAGCCTGAATTGACAGGATTATTAATATAAATATCTTGTACGGTTCCTGTAGTACCGGAAGCACCTCTAGGAGCAGGAAAGAATGAGTAAATGGGAGTTTGATAATTCGGCATCAGGCTTATGCTGTCAGTTGCTTCATTTGAAATTAAAGGAAGAGAGCTTATTAAAGCATTCGCCACTGAAAATTCACTATTCCAACCTCTAAAACTGGCGCTGGCAGCCCGAGCACCATCATAATTTCTGTCAAAAGCATAACCAATAATTCTTGGATGTCCATGATTTTTTCCTGCTTGTAAAATGTTAACCACATCATCGGTAAAAGGTCCGTGTGAAGAACCATATATAGTGTTGTTTGTGTAAGCAAGTCCCTGTACATTTCTGTGACCAATACTCCATACAGCGCTTTGACCGGTTACTGGTGAAACGTTATTATATGGATTTGAAGCTGCTCCGCCTGCACTGGGGATCCATCTATCATATGTTCCTGCATCTCCGTCTGATTCAAGATTAAAGCGGAGTATTTTGCCTTCGTACGAGTTGGTTATTTGTGATTTGATGGTTCTTTCTGCACTGTAGAACTGACCGGCGCCCATATCTCCAACCGAATAAAATAAATAATCTGTACCTCCGGCAGGAGCAATAAGTAATCGTCCGCTGTTATGATCATTACTACCCGGAATGCTGTCGCAAAGTGCTACTGGGTTTTCTAATGATTTGGTGGTGGTATTGTAATCAAAGCGAACAAGGAAAGTAGTGAAAAGATCGCCTTTGACCTGTTCACTGGTAAAGGGATTCGTAACGGTTTGCCTTACACCCGTTCCTGCGTTGTTATAGGGTCCCTGCCCTGCAAATGCACGCACATAAGCTACATACACATAGTTTTTAGGAGTAACAGGATCCAGGAATTTTGGATGTATCGCAAAACCCATCATTCCTCCCTGCGGCCAGGGGTTTTGTGAGCTGTTAAATGTGCGTCGAAATGATGGAAAGCTCCCTGTTTCTGATAAATCAAGAATTACCCGTGAGTTACCGTTTGGCGCCATCTTTCTGATGCGGTATGTCCTGTTTTCAGTAATCCATAAAGAATCTTCTCTTGGCTCATAAGTAATTTCCCAGGGACTGTCAAAGCCTGCTGCATTTCTTCCGATAATAGTATCAGTAAATACTTCATTCAATCTTGTATTGGGCACAGGCGCCGTTAAGCAGATATTAAAATTCCAGTTTGCAAGAGTTCCGGTATTTGGATTCGTTGTAACATAAACCCTTACATAATGCAGGTTGCCGGCTGTTAAGCCAGAAACGGTTAAACTGGATGTGGCTGCCTGGCAGCCCACAGATGTTAAGGTTCCGTTGCATGCATTGTTACTCGTGCTTAAAACCTGTATATAAGTAGTAGCTGCATTTAAACTGGAACCAAGACCTGATAAAGTAACTGTAGCAGAAGATGCAGTGGCAGTAAAGCTGTACCATACATCAAATGTGGTGGTTCCTGTTGCACCGCCACAGGCTCCCGCTGGTGCTGTGTTGTTAGCATTCTGCATATTGCCTGCCACATTAATACAGTTGGAAGATGCGTAAAGAGTTACTGCGGTAGCGCAGGTATTATTGGCAGGTTGTGCAAATGCTGAAAAAGAAAAAAGAAATAAAAGAGAAAGCAGTGGTAGCTGTTTCATGGTTTTACTTAGTTTATTGGATGCGGTAAAAGTAAAGTGCATTTAGCTATCCACCAACAGGGGTTTTTCTTGTTTTTATTCGGAAAATACCATTACGGATTGAAAGCATTGGCGAAAAAAGGGGAATATAGCAGGTGTAAAAACATTGAAGCAAGCAGTGAATGCGCAGCAGGTTCTACGCATTGCCTGCATTTTTTACATGTATTAAAATTGGGTGTTTGTGCTTATTGTTTTGCAACGCAGATGATTCTACTTTTATTGCAGCAAACAAAAACGATTTCGTAAAAAGAAATCTTCATGTTTAATCCGATCCTTATGATTACAATTGTACACATTCACTGCACTTCAGTTTCCATTCAAACAAAAGAAGGCTTTTTGCATAATACTGTTTATAAATTATAACAGCAGCAAAATTATGCTGCATAAATACAGCATTCCGTATCATTATTTTTTGTGAATCTGAAACCGTAGTCTTATGAAAACAAATTCAATTATCCGTCTTGTGCTTGTTACAGTTCTTGTAACATCACTCTCCATTTTTCAGCATGTACATGCGCAGGCTCCTGCAAACGACAACTGTTCGGGCGCAGTGAGCTTAACATCCGGCGCCTCCTGTATCAATACCGCAGGCACATTCAACAATGCAACTATCAGCCCGGGCATTCCTGCCAGTTGTGCATCCGGTAACCTGTATGATGTGTGGTACAGTTTTGTGGCAAATGGCGTCAATCAAACCATTACCATTTCCGGCTTTGGAACTTCTTTTACAAGAAGGCAGCTGGTGGTGTATGAAGGTTCCTGTGGAGGTCTTGTACCGGTATCCCTGTTATGCAGTGGCGTGCAAACATCAGGAGCTTCATTGGCATTAAGCAGCAATGATTTTTCACCGGGCACTACTTATTTTGTGCAGGTTATCTTTAATAATACAGCAGCCACGCCCATTACAACCAACGGTGGTTTTCAAATTTGTGTTACAGGATCCAGCGCTGCCAACAGCCCTTCTCTGCAGTTTGGTAAAAGTTATTCCAATACTTCAAAACCTGCAGGTGGTGTTATTCAAACCAATGATGTGCTGGAATTCCGTTCTGCCATTTCTGTTACCAACGGAACAATTTATAATGTTGTTTACAGCGATACGATTCCGGCAGGAATGAGCTATATACCCAACTCCATCAAATTCTCAACCAATGAAGGTTTAAAATACCAATCCGGCATTACAGGTCTTGTAAATCTTACGGATGCTTCCGGTGATGATGAAGCGGTGGTATCGGGTAATGTGCTGCGTGTAAATGTGGGAAGTTTAACCAGGTCATCATCCGGTCAATCTGTATTCCAGGCATATCCTGCAACAACACCCATTACTACAGCTTCTTATGGTGGCGGTAAGATCCGTTCCAATGGAAGGCCCAGTTTTTATTTGGGTACCGCTATTATAATGGTAACTTACCAGGCAAGGGTAATGGCTGCTACCGGAACCATTTTCACAACCGGCAACGGCGCCTTCAGGTACAAGATTACAACGGCTGATCCGAATGATGGTTCATTTCCTCAAAGTGTAAATTTTCTCACTAAATTTTCTATTTACGTTTCTGCCGGCAATACCCTTTGCCAGAGTGCAGTGGGATTAAACAATTACACAGGAGGCGATTTTGGAAGCGGTAACAAGCGGCACGACAGTACACAGTTAACCATTGCCCCCGGTTACACCTGGAAACCATTTGCAAGCAATGCCCCGCAGGATGGTGAGTTTAATGTGGCCAATAATACCAGTGTAAATTTAAGTACCAATAAATACCAGCCCTATACCAACAGTGCTATCCGTGTGTTTGGCTGGTGGGATGTAATTGGCGACCATACCAATGCCACCAATGTGGACTCAGGAAACTTTGCAGTTCCATACGGTACAACAGGCGGTTATATGGCTGTGGTAAATGCAGCGTATGGTATTAATAATGCCGTGCAAAAAACCATTAACGGCTTGTGTACAGACACTTATTATGAGTTTACCAGCTGGTTTAAAAATATATGTATCGGGTGCAGTTGTGATACTGCTGGGCGTGGTGTAACCAATGCCAGTTTTAAAAACTACAAACCAGGTCCTAAAAATATGGATGACAGTGCCGGTGTTACTCCCGATCTTACCTTCCAGGTGGATGGAGTGGATTATTATACCACGGGCAGCATCCCTTATAATAAAATCTGGATGAAGAAAGGGTTCCTGTTTAAAACAGGCGCTTCACAAACAACAGCAACACTTACCATCCGTAACAATGCACCGGGCGGTGGTGGTAATGACTGGGTGATGGATGATATTACACTCGGAACTTGTTTGCCCACACTGCAGTTAAGGCCTGGCCTTAACCCGAGTTACTGTTTAAATGCACAGATTGATTTATCCGCCGTTGTTACTTCCTTTTATCCGAATTATACATTTTACGAATGGGAGCGGAGTACAGATGGCGGGGCTACCTGGGGTTCAGCACCTGAAATGCCGGGTATAAAAAATTATACCTATACTTATGATGGTACCAGCTATAAAGATACGGTTGCCATTCCTTCCTTCCTGTCAGTAGCTGCCAATAACGGTTATAAATACCGGGTAAAGACAGCTACTTCTGCGGCCAACTTAAGCAACAGCGGATGTTCTGTTTACAATACAGCACAAATTGTTACACTTAATATCTGGAGCACCTGTAATGTGTTGCCTGTGGAAATTTTAAACTTCAATGTTTCCGTTGAAAATGAATATGGAATATTAAACTGGGTTTCAAAAGGCGAAGAAAATTTATTGCGGTATGATGCTGAAAAGAGCACCGATGGTGTGAATTTTAAAAAGATGGGCGCTGTTACTGCAAGAAATTCTGCTGTAAGCGAACAATCTTACAGCTTTACTGATCCGGAAGTTATTAATGGTAAGGTATATTACCGTTTAAAAATGATTGCCAATGGTAATACAACCAGCAAATACAGCAATGTGCTGAACGTATCTGCAGCAAGTGCAAAGCGTTTTGAACTCACCAATGTGGTAAACCCGTTTGTATCACAATTGAAATATCAGATCAATGCGCCGTTTGCTGAGGAGATGGAGGCGCAGTTGCTGGATATTGCCGGAAGGTTTGTAACCAGTCAGAAAATATCTGTACACAAAGGTGTCAATGCCCTGGTAATGGAAGCGCCTTCTTCTTTACAGAAAGGAACCTATCTCTTACGTATCAAAACAAGTAATGGCTATTTGTACCAGATGATTCAGAGCAAATAAAAGTAGAATTACGAAATAAAAATTAGTACAAACCCGAAAGATTTAAGCTTTCGGGTTTTACTGTTTTATCAGGGAGTAATACTGTTGTTGATATGAATGAATGAGTGTTATTTTGTAGCTGATTTAATCTGTTATCCTGAGTAAAACTATTATTTTATGAAACAAGACCCAAGGTGTTTCTTTATTGCTGTTTCGATTTTTGCTGTAATAATAATTGGCGACTGTATTACCCCGGTTCCTTTTCCAATTACTGTTGGTATCAACTGCCGGTCAGGTAACAATACATCCGCAAACAATTTTGCGAAGATCATTGCAAATACTGTTTCTTTAACGAGTTTACCGTGTGATCCTTTCTTTTTTAAATGCGGCGGCCTTGTAATTACAAGAAGTAAAATTGTGCAACAAAAGCAGAAGACTTGGGCACACTGCCGGGCATTGCCTGCCTTGGTAACATCTGTTTATAACACCCTTAATCATCAATACACATAATAGCCTTTTTATTTACCCCATCCATTTATAATCCATATTTAAAACCACTATCCATATATCTTATGAGAACAGTCAGCTCCACGTTTTTTTTAAAATGCATTATCGCCGGTTTTATAATCCTTTCTGCAAATACCAGCTTGTTTGCACAGGAAATGAAGTATTCTGAAGTGAAAATTTTTGTGCCCAAAACCAAACTCAATACACTTTGGCAATATGGGTTATCATTTGATCATTTTAGTTATGATCAAAAAGGAAAAGTGCTGTTTACAGTTGTAAACCAGGATGATATTGCTTTGTTGAACAAGTATTCAATTCCTTACCAGGTTACAGAGGCAGATGCCGTTACAGCATTTGTACGAAAAAATAAGAATGAAGATCCTTATAAATATGATGACAGAAAGAACCTGAAAAAGATCAGCGCAAGAGGCTTTTTTGAGTCGCCAGACCAGCCTAACAGTAATGTAATAACAACACCTGCTGCCTTTATGAACCCAGCCGGCTCTATGGGCGGGTATTACACTTTGGCGGAAGTATATACCCAAATTAATAATATGCGTACCAATTACCCGGGGCTTGTAAAAATAGACACCATTGGCTGGACTTTTGGTGGCAACAGGGCGGGTGCGGCAACACCCAGACCTATTTGGGTTGTAAAAATTTCTGACAATGCAGCAACTGATGAAATAACCGAATCAGAAGCCCTCATTACCGGACTGAACCATGCAAGAGAAGGAATGAGTATGATGAATATTATTTTCTTCATGCAATACATTCTTGAGAACTACAGTACCAACCCCGGAATTAAGCAATTGGTAGATAACAGGCAGTTGTATTTTATTCCGGTGTCAAACCCTGACGGGTACAAATACAACCAGGATAGCAACCCGGCAGGAGGCGGCCTGCACCGTAAAAACAGAACAACCACAAACGTTACGAC
This sequence comes from Chitinophagaceae bacterium, assembly GCA_019747705.1. Classification (GTDB taxonomy): domain Bacteria; phylum Bacteroidota; class Bacteroidia; order Chitinophagales; family Chitinophagaceae; genus Lacibacter. The sequence goes on from JAIEQM010000060.1 coordinate 16,881, forward strand.
AAATATTGGTACTGATATTAACCGCAACTATGAAATAGGCTGGAATGAGATAGGTATTGGAGGTATTGCCGGGAACCCTGGATCTTCAACTGTTACAACAAACGACACTTACCGTGGGCCCAGTGCCATGTCTGAACTGGAGTCTCAGGCAATGCGTGCTTTTTTACGTACACGAAGGATTACCATGTGTTTTAATCATCACTCTTATGCAGAAGCTCATATACATCCGGCCTGTGTACCTTCTGTAACAATTTCTGCGGCAGACGCAGATTTTATGCGAAATACATCGGCAGCCATGACGAGATATAACTTTTATACACCCGGTAATCCTTTTACTGCAATCGGAGCCGTTGCCAGGGGCTCTAACGATGATTACTTTTATTCTGGCGACCTGGCAAACCGGGGTAAGATTTTTTCTTACAGCCCGGAAATAGGTCCCAATGGTGGTGGAATTGGTGGCTCCAGTTTCTGGCCTCTTTCCAGTCAAATCATTCCTCTGAGCAAAGCTATGTTCTTTGCCAATTATCAACTTGCATTAACAGCGGGTGCTTATACAAGTATTGAAGACCGTTCTCCCGCAAATATTACAGTTACATCCGGTTCCTTTAATTTCAGGGTTTACAGGATGGGCATTGTTGATTCTTCTACCACAGTTACCCTTATCCCTCTTGAGAATATCCAAACCGTAGGTTCGCCAGTTACAATTCCGGGTATTGCAAACTATCTCGGCTCTTCAGACGGTTCAATTACATATACCTTAAACGGATCTGTTACTAATGGCAGTCGTGTGAGGTTTATCTGGAGAACAACAACAGGCGGAATAACACAGTCCGATACAATTGTTCGTTTTTATAATGGCAATACCAGTGGTATTGCCGGCTTTACAGATGATATGGAAACAGGTGCAGTTACTACCAACTGGGTAGTGTCGTCAGGATGGAATTATTCTACTGCTCTTATGGGTGGCGTTGGGGCGTTTAGCGGTACCAGGACCCTGGCTGAATCGCCTGCCGATGGCGCTCTGTATGCAAATAGTGCAACACTAACTGCAAGGATTAACAAGACATTTAATTTTACGGGTGTATCCAGCGGGTACCTTACATTCTGGTTGAAACACAGGGCTGAGAACGGAAATGATTACTTAAGGGTACAAGTTTCTGCAAATGGTGGAACCACCTGGACCACGCTTGCAGGAAAAAATACAGTAGCTGAAAATGCCGGCGCTATTGGCGGAGTACCTTCTTTTACCGGCCAGCAGGATGTATGGATCAGGGAATTTATTGATTTAAAAAACTACATGGGCGGCGCTAATTCAAATGTGCAAATCCGCTTTCAGTTTGTATCAGACGCAGCCGGTACCGATGATGGTTTTTTTATTGATAATGTAGCTGTGGTAACCAGCAGCATCAGTACTTCTTTGTCTGTTGAATTTATTTCTTTCAGCGGAAAAACGCAGGATAATACAAGCATTTTAAAATGGGATGCCTCTGTAGATGGCTCCCACAGCCATTTTGAAGTGGAGCGTTCAGCCGACAGGGTAAGTTTTGTAACGATAGGTGTTGAAAAATCCCTTACTGCGCCTTTCTCTTTTATTGACCGGCAACCCGGCGCAGGAACCAATTATTACAGGATTAAACAAGTATCAACAAGCGGCAGCACAAAGTTTAGCAGTATTCTTTCTTTGAAAAACGAACAATTAAAAACTACCGTAAAATTATTTCCAAATATGAACCGGGGTGTTTTTGTATTGCAACTGGAAACGCCAGAAAGCAGCAGGCTGAGGCTGGATTATATTGACGAATATGGCCGCATGCTCATTCAGCGTGCAGTTAACGTTACTGCCGGCAAAACCCAGGTGAACCAGGATGTATCTGCATTAAGTAACGGTATTTATTATATTAAAATAGTAAATGATAAAAATGAACTTATATCCGCAGAACGATTTATAAAATATTAACCCGTATAAGTTTTAAAACTTTTATTCTATGAAAACAATTTTAAAAACAAAGACACTGGCAGTGGTATTGATTTCTTTGTTTACTGCTGGTTCTTTAAATGCAGCAACATATACCGTTACCAATACCAATGATGCAGGTATTGGTTCCTTACGCCAGGCCATTATTGATGCTAATGCCAATGCCGGCCCGGATATTATTGTATTTAATATACCTGATTTGGGATTGGCGGGCCAGTATTTTGAAGGTGCGGCATCCGCACGTTATGCAGTAATACGATTAACAGATGATTTGCCGGTAATTACAGGATCTGTACTTATTGACGGATTTACCCAGTCAAACACCAATACAGGAGTAATGGCGGGCATGGTAGTGGGGGTTGATAATATTACACAGGCATCCATTAATTATCCAGACATATATATAGTTCCTGACATCAGTGGGGGATATGTCAGGTCAGACAGCATCACAACTTCCAGCCGTGGTTATGGCAATGGTATAAATATTAATGCAACAGATGTAACCCTGCGTGGTATTGCTATTTCCGGCTTTGGTAACACATCAACTAGTGCAACCACAGCCGGCCTGTCCGGAGATATTTGTATTTTACGCTCGTCAACTTTGCGCCTTGCAAATATACTTATAAGCGATTGTTTTATTGCTTGCGATCCACTGGGCAATGCGCCTGCACCAGCCAGTGACAGGAGAAGCCTTGGCGCAGCAATTGTAATTGGGGGAAATAATTACAATGGCTCAATCCTTAGAAATTTTATCAAAAATACCGGCACTTATGGTATTCATTTTAATGGAGGTGTAGATCATGCCAGAGTTGGTCCATCATTTGTAAACTTACCTAATGCCAACTGGATAATTGAAGACAACCGATTAATTGATATTTCATGGAACAACAGCTTTGTTGGGCCAGGTAGTATTGTAACTTCAACAACAGGTCTGGTAGCAGATGCTATTAATACCATGCATTGCAGCAGGCTTCAAATTAATAAAAACTATATTTCAAATGTGGAACAGGTGGGGATAGACCTTGGCTGGAATGCAGATTCCAACTACGTTTCAAATAATTCCATTACCGGGTTTACAAAAACCTATGCAGGGCCTGTTCAATGCGGCATAAGGGCGGCACTTTCATCCATCAGAGATTCCATTATTAAAAACAGGATTTTTAATAATAACGGAACAGCATTTAAAGCTGGTGTATGGATTGACATGAGCGCCCCCCCACCCTCAACAACAGGTATGTCTTATTACGGAAATGAGTTTCATCTTATTTCTCAAAATCATATATATAATAATAATTCTTCCGGCGTTGTATTGAGCACTTATACTCCAACCACGCTAGTATCTAACCGGTATCATAAGATTACTCAAAACCTTTTTTATGACAATACTGGTTTAGGAATTGATCTGAATTATACAAATGTCACAGGGCCAACTGCTGTTACGGTAAATGACAATAACGATACTGATGCGGGAACGAACAATGTGCTTAACTTTCCCATTATTGACTCTGTAAAACGAACGCCGACCAGCATCAGGATTTGGGGCAAAGTGGCTGCAGGAGCCAACCTTGAATTTTATTTTACAGATGGGGGCAGTAATATGCACGGGGGGAGACTCTATTCCTATGGTGAAGCTGAATATTATATAGGAAGCGCACAGGAAGGGAGTTTGGCAGACCTTGTAACAACCACTGGTCTTAGTTATAATATTGACGGAAATGTTGCCATAAATAACATGAACGGCTTTTCATTTTTATTTCCTTTATCTTCCTTACCCCCGGGTCTGGCCCCATTGGTAACAGCCACTGCTACAATTAGTGACAATACCAGTGAATTTGGTCCTATTGTAGGACCAGTAACACTTTCTAATGAGCTGTTTTCATTTAGTGGCAAAAAAATCAACACTTCTTCTCAATTGAAATGGGAACTGGCTACAAATTCAAATATCCGTTCTTTTGAAGTGGAACATGCTGCAGACGGGCTGAATTTTAACCGTATAGGAGTGGTTGAAAATAACAGTACATACAGCAGCTCCCTGCAGGTGTATGAGTTTAAACATGAGGAGCCGGTTTCAGGGCTGAATTATTACCGTATTAAAACTTTATATCTGAATGGAAAAACGGAATACAGCAGTATTATCAACCTGAATTTTAATGCGATGGTGTTTGATGTAAAAGCAGGCCCTAATCCATTTACAAACAAAATAATGGTTGGGTTTTATGAAAACAAATCGTCTGCACTTTATAAGCTCCGTTTAACAGAGATGACAGGGAAAACGATAGCCACTGTAACATACAAAAGCAGTAAAGGGTATAACAATTTTGAATGGACAGGTTTTCAACTGCCGCTGCATTCCGGGGTGTATATAATTGAAATTATTTCTGAAACCGGCGAACGGCGGAGCAGTAAATTAATACATGAGTAAATGCAGTTTTAGAAGCGGCAGCAAATATGTTTTAATTGCTATTCATACAGAATAAACAAATGCAGGGGCAGGTGTTTTGTTTTTAAAAGGTCATAGTAAATGAAGGTTTCTTTAAAAGAGCATCACAGGTAATGATTATTTGTATTAAATAATCCAGCGCAAATACAAGTAGAGTCACGAAATAAAAATGGGTACAAACCCGGGGAATATCTCTCCCGGGTTTTACTGCTTTATAGGGGATTAATACTGTTGTGGCAATGATAAAATGAGTGTTATTTTGCAGGTGATTTAATCTATTATCCTGAGTAAAGTATAAAACCTTATGAAACCATTATTACCCTTAATCTGTAAATGCAGGGCTATGCTCATAGCTTTGCTCTTTGGTGCAGTTACATCAACTGCTTATTCACAAACATTTATTGGAATTGCCAGCAGCTCCAATGATAACACTCCGCAAACTGGTGCAACGGTTGCAATTAATCCTGCTGGCGTTGGAACAATGCAGGCGGGAGATTTAGTGCAACTTGAAAACCCACCGCCTTTGGCGGTGGTAATGTTCTGATGGCTATGCCATAACTTTATGTTATGGCAGGTAGTAAGTATAAGAAATTATCACATGCAGTGTTAAGTGAAGCATACTATGACAAACCCTCACAGGTCTTTGCAGAGCGTTTATACAAAACAAAAAGCTAATCAGACCTGTGAGGGTTCTGCGACATTTTAAACTTAACTTATCACTAGCAAATGGCCCTGATAATACACAAATGGGTATTATGTCCTGGGCTGAAGTACAAAACAATGATGAGTGCAGCGGTGCAACGGTATTAATACCCAAAGGTTCCTGTAGTGCTACATCTGGTACATTAACCGGAGCTACTATCAGTGCTGGGGTACCTGCCGGTTGTGGCAGCGGAAGCCAATACGATGTTTGGTACCAGTTTACCGCCAACAGCAGCAACCATACCATCACATTGTCTAATTAGAGTGCAAATTACACCCGTCGTCAGTTTGCTGTTTACAAAGGTACTTGCGGCGGATTAGTACAATTAACGGGGGGTTGTTCAGGTTTATCAACGGGCGCCTCAACGCCAATTAGTTTAACCTTTACAAACCTGGTAGCAGGTAAAAATTATTTCATAAGGGTGATTTTTCCAAACACGGTTGCTATTTCCATTTTATCTGGTGGTGGTTTTGATATTTGTGTTACAGGAAATGTACAGGTGGGGAAAAGTTATACCAATATTTCATGACCTTCAGGTGGTATCATTCAAACGGGTGACACCCTCGAGTTCAGAAGTGTAATACCGGTTGAGGGGGACACTATTTTCAGGACAATTTTTAATGATACGATTTCCGCCGGGCTTTCATACATTCCCAATTCTGTAAGATTTACCACTTCAGAAGGATTGCCAAGCCCTTCCGGATTAACAAACTCTCTTTCATCAACAGATATAGCAGATGCTGACGAGGCCTTTGTGTCTGGTAACAATATTATGGTGAATGTTGCCAGTTTAAGACGCACCGGCGGCCAAACAACTTACACAAACTTTGCTGCAACAACTATTATACCGAATCGCCAGAATAGATAGTCCAATATAAAAGCTATAACTCATTGGCTCCCGGCATTATACCAGAAAGATTTCGGACTATTTTGTATTTGCTATTGGTATTACACATGCAACTGCTAACGGTGGTCAGATAATTTTAAATGGCGGCCCAGCTTTTTTGGTTTCGTTGTTATATTAATTACCAACTACCGTGTAAGCGTAACGGCAGCAGTAAATACAACTATTGTAACCAACTCAGGAGCCTTTCGCTACAAAATGTTTAACGGCAGAAGTATTTGAATTTTGTGCGCCCATCATAAATACCCATGCCATCCTGTAAATCACCATCAGCATAAAACTCCAGCACATAGCCATCCGCAGAAAGCCTAAAGTTTTTATAAGTGGTGATGGCGGAATCGGTAGCCACACCATTATCAAAATAACGGGTGGTTACTTTTTTTAATGCATTGGCGGATTTGTTTCCGAAATTAAATGCCGGTAAATACGGGTAGGTATAATAGGCATCGGGAATAGTGTAAATAAAATCACGAACCGGTTGAGAGGTGTATTCAAGGTCAGAAGTGATCACTGTTTCAAACGAAGGGGCCAGCACATCTGTTCTTGCTTTGGTTAAATTATTGCCTGTATAAGTGTAAGTGGAACGCAATACGGTTACAGGTAAAAAAGTATAAGCATACTCGGCTTTTGTTAAAAACCCCGATGTGTTGTATGTGAAATTAATGATAATGGTATCTGAAAGCGGATCAGTGGGGTCTTCCAGCCCACGGAATAATGAAATGCGGCCGGTTGTATTATTTTTTAAAAGATAACCCACACCTGCAATAAAAATGGTATCACCTTTATACGTATAACTGTCATTCAGATATACATCGTTGGTAATACTGTCAATCAACTGAACACGTGTGGCCACGCCCGTTGAATTAAAGAAGATGTTGTGTGCTTCCAGCCCAATGGAACTTAATGAATCAACATTTAAAACCTGGCTGATGCGGCAGTTGGTACCAAGAAAAACGGGTGTGCCGGTTGTTCCGGTTGTGGAATCAATACTTTTTTCACGTTTGCAACTAAAAAAAGCAACAGATAAAACAGCAGCAATAAAAATTATTTTCTTCATGGTTGTATAGTTTTATTCAGAGAACCTGTGTTTCGTCGTTAACGGTGGTGTTCGTTTCTACTGTAGTTCCTGTTTCCTCACCGTGCCGCTGCCTGAAGAAACGTTTTTGAAACAATAAAATTATGATTACACCCATAGAAATGGAAGCATCTGCCAGGTTAAAGATGGGAGAGAAGAACGTAAAGGGTTTGCCACCGAGCCATGGTACCCAATTGGGCATTATAGCATTATCAATAATGGGGAAGTAAAGCATATCCACCACGTTGCCGTGTAAAAAACCGGAATAGCCTTTGGAGGAAACTTTTGCAAGCCCGTCGTAAACCACCTGGCTGCCGGTAGCAGCATCCACAAACATGCCTTTATCAAAATACATTCCGTAAAACAAACTGTCAAGTAAATTGCCCAGTGCACCGGCATAAATTAAAGCAGCACAAATAATAAAACCGGTATGATATTTCTTTTTTACAATTTGTGCCAGGTACCAGGTGCCAAACAATACAGCACCCAAACGAAACAGGGTGAGGAGCAGCTTTCCCCACTGACCGCCAATTTTCCATCCATAAGCCATGCCTTCGTTTTCAATAAAATATAAACGGAACCAGCTGCCAATCATCAAACGTTCTTCATAATAGAGCATATGGGTTTTTACCCAGATTTTTAAAGCCTGATCTGCACAAAGAATTAAAAGTATAAGTAATACAACGTGTTTCAGTTTCACCGGAATGCAATTTTTAGTGCGGCAAAGATAAGTTTTAGCAGTTAGCAGAAAAGAATATGATGTGCTGACGAAAATTTTAACGCTTACTCTTCAAAATAAACTCTTTTTACACGCTGGCTGATGCCCGACATGATTTCATAGGGAATAGTGCCTGCCCATTTTGCAATTTGGCTGATGGAAAGCTGCGGGCCAAATACCAGCACTTCATCACCTTCTTTTACATGGGGTATATCCGTAACATCCAGCATGGTCATATCCATACAAACGGTACCTGTTACGGGTGCGGGTCGGCCATGAATAAGCATGTATCCTGTTCCGTTGCTGAGGTTCCTTGGATAGCCATCCGCATAACCAATTCTTACTGTTGCAATCACGGATGGTTTGGTAATAATGCCCCTGCGGTTATAGCCTACTGTTTCCCCCGGTTCCAATTGTTTTAACTGGGCGATAGTTGTTTTTAAACTCAGCGCTTCTTCCGTGCCCGTTGCAGGGGATACAATTCCAAACATACCAATACCCACCCGCACCATATCATACTGCAAGCTTTTATAACGCAAAATGCCCGATGTGTTGGTGATATGTTTTAAAAAAGAATCATTGGTGTGTTGTTTAATGAGTGCACATGCATCATCAAATAATTTTGCCTGCTGTTGTGTAAACGCATCTTCACCGGCATCTTCAGCAGCAGCCAGATGGCTGAATACAGATTGAACTGAAAAATAATTTTCTTTTTTGATGATTTCAATTAACACCGGTAACTCCTGCTGCATAAAACCGAGACGGTGCATACCGGTGTCAATTTTTATATGCACCGGGTAATTGGTTAAACCCTCTTTTTCAAGAAAAGCAGCAAAGGCTTTTGTGATTTCGGGTGAATAAAGTTCGGGCTCTAAATTAAAATCAACCAGCGCATCAAAAGTTACGGCTTCAGGATTCATTACCATAATGGGAAGCGTAATGCCTGCTTTGCGTAACTCCACACCTTCATCAGCAAAAGCAACAGCTAAATAATCAGCGCCGTGGTATTGTAAAAGATTGGCAATTTCATAACTGCCGCTGCCATACGAAAATGCTTTTACCATGGCCATGAGTTTAACGCCGGGGTTTAATTGACGGCGAATGGTTTTGATGTTGGCTGCAATGGCAGAGAGATTAATTTCCAGTACGGTTTGATGTACCTGCTGCTCCAGCAATGACATCAATTGTTCCAGCCCGAAACTGCGGGCGCCTTTAATCAGTATCGCTTCATTATTCAATGCAAGCGACGGAAGATGATGAATGAGTTCATCAATATTGCTGAAGGATGAATAAATGATTTGGGGTGAAAGCTGCTGTTTGAAATAATGCTGTGCAACAGCGCCAACAGAAACCAGTTTTGATACGGCATGGCTGTTGATTAAATGGCTGATGGAAGAATAAGTTGCCTCTTCCTGTTCATGGGTTACAGCAAAATCTGAAAGGATGATGGTTTTGTTGCGGCGCTGCTTCTGCTGCATCAAAAAATTCAGCGCTATTTCAAATGAACTGAGATCAGCGCTGTAACTGTCGTTAATTAATGTGCAATGATGAATCCCTTTCTTTAATTCAAGCCGCAGGCTCACGGGTTTTAACAGCAGCAGTTTCTGTTTGAGTTTTTCAAAAGGTATCTGCAGGTGCAAACACACAGCAATGCAGGTGAGTGCATTATGTACCGATGCATCATCCGTAAACGGAAGGCGGGCGTCCATTGAATTGCCATTCCGGTTAAATGAAATGGATGTAAACGTGTTTTTCTTTTCTGTTTTAAGTAATTGCAGAATGCAGGAATCATCCGTTCCCCAGTTAATGATTTCTTTACCAGTGTTCTTTTTTAATGCTGCACTCCATTTTGCGGGGCAAATAATTACTGAGGCAGCTTGAAACAATAATGATTTTTCTTTCAGTTTTTCATCTGCATTGCTGAAACCTTCATTGTGTGCATCGCCCAGGCAGGTAAAAACGCCAATGGTGGGTTCAATTATTGATTGCAGATTTTGCATTTCACCCGTTTGGGAAATACCAGCTTCAAAAATGCCTAATGTGTGATGAGAGTTGAGCTGCCACACACTTAACGGAACACCCACCTGGGAGTTATAACTTTTGGGGCTTCTTGCAATTATAAAATCATCACCCAGCAACTGGTAAAGCCATTCTTTTACAATGGTTTTTCCATTGCTGCCGGTAATACCAATTACAGGAATATGAAATTGAGTACGGTGGTAAGCTGCAAGTTGCTGTAATGCTTTCAACGTATCCTGCACTAATAAAACATTCACATCTTTTAAAAGATGAACATCTGTTGTTTTAGCAACAATAAAATTCCGTACACCTTTCTCATAACATTGTTTGATAAAACTGTGTCCGTCCCGTCTTTCTGTATGCAAAGCAAAAAATAAAGAAGATGCGGGGTGAACAATGCGCCTGCTGTCAATACACAAGTGCTCAATCTGCGAATTGCCGGATTGAAGTAAAAATTCTGCATTCAAAACGGCGGCAATGGTATTGATGGAATAAGCGCTCATGTATTACAAAGATGCAATTTATTCCTTTTGCACCCGGTTGCTTATATCGCAGGAAGTTTGTTATTCTTTTCTGTCTCTGGGTAAACCTTTTTTACGGTGGCTGATGGAGTAAAGTATGGAACCGCCAATACAGCTCACAATTACCAGTAATGAAATCACTACCTGTGTGTTTTTGGAAACGTAATCAGCTATCCAGTGTTCCACCAGCATTTTTAAACCGATGAATATAAGTACAATGGCAATGCCCTGCTGCAAATAATCAAACTTGCTTACGGCGCCACGGAGTAAAAAGAATAAAGACCGTAAACCCAGTACGGCAAAAATGTTGGAAGTATAAATTACCAGCACATTGCGGCTGATACCCATTACTGCCGGAATACTGTCCAGCGCAAAAACAATATCTGTTGTGGCCAGCATTACCACCACTACAAACAGGGCCGTATAAACAGGTTTGCCATTTTTGATGATGCGGTATTTTCCATGGCCATCCTCAAGTGTGATGGGCAGGTAGCGTTTTAAAAATTTCAGTACAACACTGTCCTGCGGGTTATACTCATCTTGCTGGTCCACGATGAACATTTTAATACCCGTGTAAATAAGAAAAGCGCCAAAAATGTACAGCATCCAGTTAAAGCGCTGCACCAGTTCAACACCCACCGTAATAAAAATCACACGGAATAAAATAGCCAGCAAAATTCCAATGAGTAATGCCCTGGGTATATAATTTTCTTTTACTTTAAAAAAACTGAAGATGAGAACAAATACAAAAATATTGTCAATGCTCAGGCTCCACTCCATTAAATAAGCGCTGATGTATTCCAGTGCTGTGGCTTTGCCTTCTTCAAACCACATAAAGCCAAAGAAAACAAGCGCAAGTGTAACCCAGAACCATGTCTGATACAGGGCCTGCTTAATACTCATAGTTTTAGAGCCCCTGCTCAATAAACCCAAATCAAAAATAATGGCTGCGAGTAAAACAATCCCAAAAACGAGATACGATATTTGTGTATGATTCATGAACGAAGTTGTAGGATGCTAACAAAAGCCGGCTCATTTTGTTGAGGCATATTTCTTTTTTCTCCACCAGGTAAAGAAAAATGCACCAAGAATAACAAGTACAACAGGCGCTGCAATATTAATGAGCTGCCATTTGAGTTTTTCTGATTCCACTTTTTCTTTATTGAGCAAACGCACCGCCACATCTTTATTCCGCAGTGAGATAATGCCTGCATTGCCGGTCATATATTCCAGTGTGTTTTGTAAAAATGTTTTATTGGCAAAGCTGTGATCCTGCACAGGGCTGTAACCCATGGTAAATGGCTGGTCTTTTGTATAGCCATTCAGCGCCAGATCCCCGTCTGCCACTATTAACTGCTGTGTTGGCTGCACCGATGATGTAAGAAAACTGCCATACTGTTTTTCAAAATAAGCACGCATTTCAGCAGATGCCCTGTTGGCATAAAAGCTGCTGAACTTTCCTTCCAGTAACACACCCACCGGTAAAAAATGTTTGTTATAAAGTTTGGGGCTTTCAATGGTTTTTAATTCTTCTAAACTGATGATGGCGGGTGTGCTTACAGTCTTTGAATTTTCCGATGATGACAAAAGAATGTGTTTACTGATGCCTTCTGCTTTTACTGTATCAATGGTGTTGGCAAATTGCGCCAGCACACCTTCTGAATTTTTAGTGATGGGATGATTGGCGGAAGCAGTAAGCAGCGGGTAATAATTAAACGGCACATCTGCCAGTTGCGGCTGTCCGCCTGCGTTGCCCACCACTAATTTGTTCAAATCACAATTGGGCGGAAGGTTCTGCAATAAATCCCTGTTAATGCGCACACCATATTTAAACAGCAGATCATCTAAATTCAATCCACGGTCATAAGCCAGTGTGCGTGCTGCAAAAGCAAGACTGTCTTTTTCAGCATACAGCATATCCACAAACCACAACAGCTTACCACCCTGCATTACATACTGGTCTAATTTCATTTTTACAGAATCGCTGAAAGGTGCTGATGGTTTTACAATGAGTACCGCAGCAAATTCTTTGGGAATTACAGGCGCTGTATTGGGGTTGATGGTATTGAATTGATAATTGGTTTCAATGGTTTGAACCAGGTCGTAGGTTTCAGGACCCATGGGCTCGCCATTGCCGATTAAATAAGCAACAACCGGTTTTTCTTTACGCTGAATTTTTGCAATGGCATCTGCAAATTTAAATTCCAGTAAGGCTTCTGCATTACCAATACTTTTTGCTTCATCTAATTCCAGCCGCCCGGTAAGTGTACTGCGGCTGTATTCTGTTTTTCCGCTCAGCAAATCAACTGAAATGATTTTTCCATTAGCTCTTATTAATGCCGAAGGAAAAATGATGCGCTGGCTGCTTTCATTTTCTTTTTGCTGCACCTGCAGATTGTAGGGGAGGATGCCGAGTTTTTTTAAGGAATCGCTCACCATCTGCTGCATCATTTCTGCAGGCAGGTTGGGTTGTGCCTGCAGCAAACTGTCCACATTAAAACCCAGCCTTCGCTGTTCATTCAGAAATTGTGTAACGAGTTGTTGTTTCTCCTCATCACTTATAAATGCATTGGCATCACTGTAACGGATAATAAGTTTATTGCCGGCGTAGGCCTTCATTTCATTCAGCACATCATTGGTGCTGTTTTGCAGTTTGCGGAACACAGCAGGGAATTCACCGGTTAATAAAACATCAACCGTAACAGGTTCTTCTATGTTTTTGAGTAAGGAGCGGGTTGGAGCAGACAGTGAATACTTTTTTTCGGAAGTCATATCTATTCTCAAACGCACCTGCTGTGCCGCCATATTGATGATGATCAATGCAGCCAATACCATCACCCAACTGTATTTTGAAGAAAGCAGTTTGTTCATGTTACTTTTTCTTTTTTACACGTTGAATGGTGAGGAATAAAAAAAAGAAGATCAAACTCAGAAAATAAATCACATCTCTCACATCAATCACCCCACGGCTTAAAGAACGGTAATGCGAACTCATACCGGGTTGTTGTAAATAATAATCAGCTCCACTTTCAAATACTTTTAAACTGCTGAGCGCATCAAAACCACTGTACAATGCAAAGCAGAAAAATGCAGAGAGCAGGAATGCAACTACTGAGTTACTGGTAAAACTTCCGGTACAAATACTGATGGATGTAAAACCGGCGCTTAAAAACAGCAGGCCAATATAAGAACCTGTTAAACCACCGGTATCCGGCATTGTTCCTTCTTCGGCCAGGCTGCTGATGCTGAACACATATACGAATGTTGGAATCAATGCCATGAGCACCACTAATAAAGCCGCTGCATATTTTCCATTTACAATTTGAGAAGCAGTTAATGGTTTTGTCTGTAACAGTTCCATAGTGCCGCTTTTCCATTCATCGGGCAGGAGGCGCATGGTAACGGCTGGTATAAGCAGCAGCAGTACAAAGGGAGCCAGGGTAAAAAAATTATCAAGACTGGCATAACCAAAATCCAGGATATTGAAGCTGGAGAAAACAAAAAGGAACAACCCGTTCAGCAAAAGAAATAAGATGATGGTGATATAACCCGTGAGGTTGGAGAAATACTGACGGAATTCTTTTTTACAGATGGCCCACATAGAGCCGCAAAAATAAAGGAATAAATTGGTGGATGTGCTGAACAATATTCTGCTTTGTGTGTAAATAAACTCTCAGACTGGTTTTTTTGAATGCGTTCAAATTCTGCTTTAAAAAGTTGGTTTGATTTTTGAATTTATTTCCATATTATTTGTACCTTCCACTTACATTAACTATTTATTTGATTTTTTAAAGCTTATTTGATTATGAGAAAACTTTTACTTACTGTGTTTGTATTGAGTACGCTTTCATCTCAGGCGCAAAACATTTTTAGCGGTGAGCCGGTACAGGTGGTTGGAGCGTTTAACGGTTATGCAACAACGCCCTATAACAGTGATTACAGAACTACAGCTTATCGCAGAGTATCTGTTACTGCCGGTAACCCTGCTGACGGAAGGGGACAGTGGGCCACAACCATTAATGTTCAGTCTTCCGGAGGCGATGTTCCGCCCATTAACATGCCCGGCGGAGCATCAAACGGTTTTCTTTTTATTTCAGGACCGGCTGTTGATCGTTTTCAAAACAAATGGGTGTTCAGTGGCATTGGGCAAGGTGCAATAGACGCCATAAATAATATTTCTGCGTTCAACTCCGGCAATGATATGGGTTTGAATATGAGCACAACGGGGTATTATACGTTTGTGTTTAGTGATGCGGGTTATACCCAAACCAATGCAAGATATAATGACTATCCGCTATTTGGAATTGAGCAATACCAAGGGTTCGATAATGTGGCGACCAATAGTCTATCAAATAAAT
>JAIEQM010000051.1 GCA_019747705.1 Chitinophagaceae bacterium
CTAAACCTGAGAGTGCTTACAATGAATGGCCAGTGGGACACGGTGGTAAAGATGATTAAAAATGCAGCTTAACAGAATGCGACAATTTTAAATGCACCCCCAATACAAGTGTGGAGTGGAGAGATTTGATTCCGAATAATAAATGGGAACCGCTGAAAGGAGAAACATCAGTGGATAGGGGTGTGCGGGGATTGATACCAATTATTAAATAAATTCATACACAAAACCCGGTTTGCTTCCCATCCGGTATTGAAACTGTATTGATTGACCTGGATTTATTTTTTGCAGTGGTTGAATGGCAACAGGAACAGTTAAACCTGATTCATTGATGAAAAGGGAATACCTGCCGTAAACATGTATTGTGGTGAGATAAGAAAGTTTATCTCCTTCATGATAAACATCATTGCTGAGGTCGATTGTTTTTTGAAGCAGTACATCGTTACGGTGCTGCAGCCAATTTGAAAATTCCTGTGCTGTTTGTTTGTTGAGATGCAGAAGCGGCAACTGGCTTCTGAATACTTTATTAAGAAGTGAAGAGTCGTGTGCAATACATGCAAATTGCACCTGCACTTCATGGGGAATCAAAACAATATCTTTTCTGCATTGGTTCATGAGGTTGATAATGATGGCCACCTGCGCTTCGTTTTTTAAAGCATGCATCATTGTTTCAGTAATCATCATGTCATAAGCATCTGCCTGCTGTAATTTTATTTCTGCAGCATCATCACAAATCACTTCTTTAAAAAATGCTTTGACATTGAGTTTACTGATGAGTTTTTGAAAGCAGCCAATACTTGTTGTGTTCAGCTCAATACATTGTATTTGAACCTGTGCAGGAGTAAATAAAAGAGTTAAAGGGAGTACCAGCAATGCAAACGGCCCGCAACCTGCATATAATAGTTTAACTGAAGAGTGCGTTTTTAAAAGCTCAGTTACTGCTGACACTACTCCCTGCATAAACCGGCGGGTACGCATATAATCAATGGTGCACATGGCAGCTCCGTATGTTCCGGTTGCTCTGCCGCTGGGTGTATCTAATGTGAGCATTACACCAGGTTTATTCTCATCCATCTCACTCATTTCGGTAAGCAGATTCTTTAAATCAATGGCAGCCTGCCGTAATTGTGAAGGGTTTGATTCTTTACTCAGAAGAATGTTTATATTGAATTCAATATTCTTGTTGTTCATCAAAATTGAGCCTGTAATTTATTGTTTTTGCAAAATTCCTTTTTGTAAACTCAGTATTTTATAACTGTCAACCGGTGGAATATCTTTTGATGTGCCTCCTGTTGTTGCAACAGGCTTTGCAGCATAACTGATAAACTCCACATGCATACCCTGTTCATCTATCCAGTATTGATCAACAATGGTATTGCCTCCAACTGAAAATGCGCCAATAAACCGGTTGCCCATCCAATATGAATCAAGCAAAATGGTATTGCGTTCATCAACCTTCCAATGCCCGTTTGTTGTATCAACAGGTATTAATAAATACTGACGGTTATCAACCCTGAGCGGAGTCGAAGGGTCATCACCATAAATAATTTGCCAGGTATAGCGCCCACTATCTGCCGGCTGAATATTCAAACGCATCGTAAAGGTTTGTGAAGGTTTACCGGGTCGGTTCCATGTGAGTGTTCCTTTCCAGTTGCCGGTGAATGATTGAGGAAAGAAAAGCATATTCTTTGTCTGAGAATAGCTTGATGCTGCAAGAATTAAAAGAAAGAGGCAGGTTGTTTTTATTTTGATGCCCATTTCATAAAATTAGGCAAACAAATTATTCTATCTACCTACCTACCTAAATAAAAAACCTTCCATTATTTTATTTCAAATAAAATAATTCTTACATTTAATCAAACATCTTATATGACCTATGTTTCTACCCCCCCCCTCACGCAAAATTATCAGGAGAGTTAAAAGCCCGCCTTTGACTCTTTTTGATTTGTTACTTTTCATGAATCATAAAAATGATGAAAAGTAAAATTGAATTAGCTAAACTTTTTGTTATGAAAAATCTATTTCTTTCACTTCTGATTTTTTCTCTTGCAATTACACTTTGTTCAAACGGTTGTAAACGTGCGCCTTTTAAACCAAACTATGAAATGGCAGGCGGCTATGTTATAGGAAAGGAAGTTTGTAAAGCCAATCCTGATGAAGATTACTGGCTTATTGATTTAAGCAGCAATGGTAACAGGCCGGGGTTGAACTACGGTGACACCATTACTATTAACGGCGTTTTTTATAAGCATATGATTAAGACGCTTCAATTAGTACCTCAGTTTAAAATTCCCGGTAAGAAAGTTTCCTTTCACTTTAATCTGTCATCTACAAAAGTTCAAACAACAAGTTGCACAGTGGCAAACCCAGTTATTTACAATTTAAAAGAGATGACTGTGATTGCAACATTTGAAGTCAGATAAAAAATTTAAATATGAACACCAAATTTAAAACGCTTATAAGCGTTATAGTAGTTCTATTGCCTTTTATTTCCTCTTCCCAAGTAAAATTTCAAAAAGTAAACTCTACTACTATTGGAAATCTACTGCCTTTTTACAGCCCTGCTTTACTTTCAAATGCACAAACGGTTACATTTCCTTTTACAAGACCAACAATAATAAAAGGAGGCATACCAGATACTTTAAATATAGATAGCACATATTTTGATCTGGATGATACTACTTATGAAATAAAACCAAAATTTGATGCAGGAAGAGTTATTACTGCAAATCTTACCATGGCGAGCGGAAACTGGCAATCAACATCAGTCGGTAGTGTTTGGACACTTAAAATTTTTATTCAAAATGCACTTAATACAGGATTGCGAATAGGAAGCATCAGCTTATCGCCAACAGCAAAACTGTATATACTTAATGGAGATGTAAATATGCTTAAAGGCCCCTATACAAGGGAAGTTTTATCTTCAAATGGTGCGATGGGCACTTTTCCTATGAATAGTTCATCCTGTTATTTGCTTTTATATGAACCAAATGCTGCTAATAATTCACAAAACTCAATTACGATTTCAGGAGTTGTTGCAGGAGTTCAAACGCTTGGTGATGATATTTCTGGGTCAAGTGCAAGGGTTTCTAACGGTTGTATTCCAAGCATAAGATGCTTTAATGATTGGATGAATACCGCAAGAGCGGTTGCCTTATGGACTGATGGAGAAGGAGGAGTTTGTACTGGTACACTTTTGAATAACGAAAATTTTGATGGTATTTCTTATTTCTATTCTGCTCAGCATTGTTTACCAATCAACAGGGCAAATTTAGCATTTGCGGCCTTTCAGTTTCGATATTGGCAGGATGGGTGTAACTCTAGTAGCGATGAAATTGGTATTGAGATAGATGGCGGGGCAGTATTGCTACACGAAGTTGCTTATAACGATGGTGATGCTATATTACTACGTATAAATAGAGGCCCCGGAGTTGGGGATGCTGTAACATATGCAGGATGGAACAGGCAGAGTGATGCTCCTCCGAATACCTTATCGGGGATTATCCATCATCCCAGAGGTGGGGATATGCGACTTACCCAAACAAAAAAAGTAAGAACATTTCTATGGGATAATGATTTTTGGCGTACAAGTTATTCTTCGGGTGTCATGTTGAGCGGTTCGTCAGGTTCTGCATTGTTAAATGGTAATCAGCAAGTGGTTGGCACTTTATCAAGAGGAACAAGCTCCTGCTTTTTTAAAGATCAAGGAGACAGGTTTGGAAAATTTTCAAGCGGGTGGAGTGGTATGCAACAATTCTTATCACCTAATCAAAACAGAACAAGTATCGAAAGCATGAGCTTACTTCCATTACAAATTTCAGGTAATACAACAATTGATTGTTCGATAGGTTCACAAGCTTTTTCAGTTCCAAATCTTGCAGGATGTACTTATACATGGACTACTTCTCCTAATTTTTCTATTATTTTAGGGTTAAACACACATCGTGTTTTTGTAACATACAACGGAACTAATGCAACCGATGCAGGATGGCTAAACGTAGTTATACTTGATTCAAAAGGAACAGTTGAAGGCAGGAGAGTTGAACTTCGTGTAAACCTTACAAAAATAACTCCAAGTTCAGTAACTGGTTTTTATACTATGAGTGTTGACCCCACACAAACGCCACTTGTTGATGGTAGTTCCAGATTTGTTATGGTTCGGCGTGGGCAAACAGTAGGGATTAATTTTTCAATAACCAGTCTTTCAAATGTTACCGGAGTTAGGTGGTCTTATGATAATTTTTGGAGTACTTCTAATAATTTTACAGTCAGCATTACTGCACCACAAACAGGGTATTCCTCTGTTTACAAAACTATTAACCTGGATTTGACTACACCTTGTGGTGTTGTAAGAAATAGTTATAGCTTTCAGGTGATGTCTGGCGGATGGAGTATGCGTATTGCTCCTAACCCTGCTGTACAAACACTTACAGTGAGTTTGGAAAAAGATGCTTCAGTAAGCGGCAATTCAAAAACTTCTGAGAAAGGGAATAATTCCGCAGAACAAAAAAACAGCCAGAATAATGAAACAAGACTCAGCTTATTTGACGCTAACTCAAATAAACTCGTACGTACATGGTTGTATCAGGAAGCAACTAATAAGAACTACCAGCTTAACATCTCTGGTTTAAAACCGGGAGTGTATATTTTAAAAACTGAACGGGAAGGCCAAACACTAACTACAAAAGTTATAATTCAATAGATTTTAAAATCCTAAAAAAAGCTCATCATTATTTACGATGAGCTTTTTTTATTTATCTTAATTCCCTACTTCAACACTCCCAATTCCTTCCCCACTTTTGTAAAGGCAGCAATCGCTTTATCCAGATGCTGCTGATCATGTGCCGCACTCAGTTGCACACGTATGCGTGCCTGGCCTTTGGGTACAACGGGAAAGAAAAATCCGATCACATAAATTCCTTCTTCCAAAAGCTTGGCTGCAAAGTTTTGAGCCACCACAGCATCATATAACATAATAGGAACAATGGGATGATCACCGGGCTTAATATCAAAACCTGCTGCTGTCATTTTGCTGCGGAAGTATTTGGTGTTTACTTCCAACTGATCTCTTAACTCCGTTGTTTCACTCAGCAAATCCATCACCGCAATGGAAGCGCCCACAATACTTGGCGCCAATGTATTTGAAAATAAATAAGGCCGTGAACGCTGGCGCAGCATTTCAATGACTTCTTTACGGCCGCTGGTAAAACCACCGCTTGCGCCGCCCAATGCTTTACCCAATGTACCGGTGATGATATCAATCTTGCCCATCACACCACGGTATTCATGCGTGCCTCTTCCTGTTTTGCCAAGAAAACCGCTGCTGTGGCATTCATCCACCATTATGATGGCATCATATTTTTCGGCCAGTGCAACAATTTTGTCCAATTGTGCAATGGTTCCATCCATACTAAAACTTCCATCAGTTACAATAATCCTGCTTCTGGCACCTGCTGCTTCTTTCAACTTTGCTTCCAGGTCTTCCATATTATTATGCTCATAACGGTAGCGCTGTGCTTTACAAAGGCGCACACCATCAATAATACTGGCATGATTTAATGCATCACTGATGATAGCATCCTGTTCACCAAATAAAGGTTCAAACACACCGCCATTGGCATCAAAAGCGGCAGCATATAAAATAGTATCTTCCGTACCCAGGAATTTTGAAATTTTTGCTTCGAGCTCTTTATGAATATCCTGTGTGCCGCAAATGAAACGAACACTGCTCATACCATAACCCCGCAGGTCAATATATTTCTTAGCGGCTTCAATTACTTTGGGGTGCGATGAAAGGCCGAGATAATTATTGGCGCAAAAGTTTAAAACAATTTTGCCATTTACCATAATCTCCGGGCCCTGGGCGCTTTCAATAATGCGTTCTGTTTTAAACAGCCCGCTGGCTTTTATTTCCTCCAGTTCAGCGGCGATTCGTTTTACTAAGCTCTCATTCATACATCATGGTTTTTAGAACTGCAAAACTAAGGTTGCAGGGCTGATAATGAGGAATTAAAACCTGCTTTTTACAGTGTGCCACTCATCCGCCTTAACATTTTCACATAAATATGTGGCTGGCCTGTAACATTTTGCTGCCTACTTTCGTCAAATAAATGCACTGCTTACCAGGGCTGTCATTTTTTAACTGCAATTCAGGGTCATGAAATAATCATTAAAAAATCAGCAGACCAATTTTTCGCCAAACAGGGTGATAATTTTTAAATGATTATACTATCCCGCAGATGACGGGACAAGTTGTGGCAAAAAAGTCAAATAAAAATGAACACATGAAAAAGCAAATTATTATCGCCGCCACCTTTTTAATTACCAGCTTCGCAGCATGGGTAGTAATAACTTCTCATACCAAAGCTGAAGAAACCCCTTCAACGCCCACCTGCTCTCAAAAATGTGGTGATCAAATCAAAACCACTCCATCCAGCGGCATTTTTATTATTAATTCTTTTCCGGGTATTTTGTAATTAAGCTGTCTGCTGCAAGACAGGGCTTGTTTTATTGTTTTGGATTTGATTGTTTAATGCCTGTTTTATTTCCTGTCGTCTTTCTTTGTACTTTCATTGCCATCATGTGTGGCATTGCAGGTATATTATCGTTAAAACAGCAACCGGTTGCAGTTGAACAGTTGCGGCAGATGACTGTTTCACTGGCTCACCGTGGGCCCGATGGGGAAGGCAGCTGGCTGAATGAAAGCAATACCGTTGCGCTGGGGCACCGCAGATTAAGTATTATTGATTTGAGTGATGCTGCTTCGCAACCATTTCATTATAACAGTCGCTACACGGTTATTCATAATGGCGAAATTTATAATTATATTGAACTGAGAGAAGAGCTCCGGAAGAAAGGATATGCATTCAGCTCAGAATCCGATACGGAAGTAATTGCAGCGGCATATGATTGTTACAAAGAACAATGTGTTCAGCATTTTGATGGCATGTTTGCGTTTGCCATTTGGGATGAAAAGGAAAAGCAGTTATTTGCCGCCCGTGACCGGTTTGGAGAGAAACCATTTTATTATTGCACTTATAATGATCAGTTATTATTTGCCAGTGAAATAAAAGCATTATGGGCCGCAGGTGTGCCCAAAGAATGGAACCACATGATGCTGCTTTCGTTCCTGGCCAATGGGCATACGCAAAACGCAACAGATGCCAGTCTTACATTTTATAAAAATATTTTTTGCATACCGCCGGGGCATTACGCCAGTTGGAGCCAGCACAACAGTGAGTTGTTTGTAAACCTCTACTGGGATCTTGATAAACAACCTGCAATAAAAATTTCTGAAGCAGATGCCATTGAACAATTAAGAACACTTCTTACAATAAGCGTGCAAAGGAGATTGAGAAGTGATGTAACCGTTGGTACTTCACTCAGCGGCGGGCTGGACAGTTCTTCTGTTGTTGCTATCAGCAATCCATTTCATACATCAACCGCATCGCATAAGGTATTTACTGCTGTGTTTCCCGGTTTTGAAAAAGATGAAGCCCGTTATTCAAAACTTGTTGCTGATCAGTTTCAATTACAGCAGTTTACTGTGGAACCAACGGCAGAAAGTTTTATTAATGATTTTCAAAAGCTCTGTTACCACCAGGAGCAGCCGTTTAATTCTTCCAGTGTATATGCACAGTATAAAGTGATGGAGCTGGCCAAACAAAATAATGTAACGGTGCTGCTGGATGGCCAGGGCGCTGATGAAACCCTTGCCGGTTATAGCAAGTATGTGCACTGGTATTTACAGGAACAGCTTGCCAAATTCAGATACAGGTTTACCACACAGGAGCGTATTTTGTTTCAGCAAAACAAACTGCCTTTCAAATGGGGAGTTGCCAATTATGTGGCGGCATGGTTTCCGGTTGTTGCCAGCGCACAGTTAGAAGACAAAGAACGAAAGAGAATGTTGATGCACCCGCACATCAGCCGTGAATATGCGCATGAGTATTACGATAAATATTATTCCGTTTACAAACCACCGGTGAGCAAGCTCAATGATATTCTGTATTTTAATACTATGCAGCAGGGGCTGGGTGAGTTATTGCACTATGCTGACAGAAATTCAATGGCACACGGAAGAGAGGTTCGTTTGCCGTTTTTAAGTCATGAACTGGTGGAGTTTATTTTTTCATTGCCTTCCACTTTAAAAATGTATTTTGGGTTTACCAAATACATACTGCGTAAAACAATGGATAAAGAGCTGCCCGGAGAAATTGTGTGGCGCACAGAAAAAGTGGGGTACGAACCCCCGCAAAAAAAATGGATGGAAAACAGCGCCCTGCAGGAGATGCTGCTGGAGAGCAGAAAAAAATTAGTGGCTGAAAAAATTTTGGATGAAGATGTGATGCGAATACCGCTGCAGGCAAAAACAGCTTATGAAGCAGATAATTTTGACTGGAAGTATTTAACTGCTGCACATCTTATGTAAATCTACCGCATCTTTGTATAACAATAAACAACTAATGAAACCAATATGTCAATCAAAATGGTTATGACGAATGATGTGGTCAAAAAGTAATAAAAATTAACATAATGAAATTAGATACTAAAGTAATACATGCCGGTGCACACCCCGATCCTTCAACAGGAGCCATCATGGTTCCTATTTATCAAACCAGTACTTATGTGCAGGAAGCGCCCGGTGTAAACAAAGGTTTTGAATATGCAAGAAGCCAGAACCCCACACGCAAAGCTTTGGAAGAGGCAGTGGCAGAAATTGAAAATGGAAAATTTGGTTTGGTATTTGGCAGCGGTGTGGCGGCAACAGATGCTGTAGTGAAGTTATTAAACCCCGGTGATGAAGTGATTGCCGCCAGTGATATGTATGGGGGCACCTACCGTTTGTTTATGAAAGTGTTTGAAAAATTTGGTTTGAAATTTATTTATGTTGATACAAGCAACCCTGCCAATGTAGAAGCTGCAATAACAAAAAATACAAAACTCATTTGGTTAGAAACACCCACAAACCCTTTGATGAATATTACAGACATCAGCGCTATTGCTGCTATTAGTAAAAAGGCAGGCGCATTGCTTTGTGTGGATAATACATTTGCTTCTCCCTACTTACAAAACCCGCTGGATTTGGGTGCAGATATTGTAATGCACTCATCCACCAAATACCTGGGCGGTCATAGTGATGTGATACAGGGTTGTTTGGTAATGAACGATGCTGCATTAAGAGAGAAATTATATTTCCTTCAAAAAAGTTGTGGTGCAGTGCCCGGGCCCATGGATTGCTTTTTAGTACTGCGTGGTATTAAAACACTGGGTGTAAGAATGAAAGCTCATTGTGAAAATGGTGAGAAGATTGCACAGTGGCTCAAAGCACATCCCAAAGTTGGAAAAGTGTACTGGCCGGGTTTTACTGATCATCCGGGATATGCTGTTGCCAAAGCACAAATGCGTGGGTTTGGCGGTATGATCAGCTTTGAACTGAAAAATGACAGCGTGGAAGAAGCCAGGCGTGTTTTATCCTCCACGCATTTGTTTTCATTAGCCGAAAGTTTGGGTGGTGTTGAAAGTTTGATCAATCATCCTGCAAGTATGACGCATGCCAGCATACCCAGAGAAGAACGGATTAAAAACGGATTGAGTGATTCACTCATCCGTTTAAGTGTGGGAATTGAAGATGCGGATGATTTGATTGAAGATTTGAAGCAGGCGATAGAGTAAGATTATTTTTTGTAACTTACAGCAAACGCTTTTTATATGCCTTATAATAAATCAGAATTACTGAACCTTTCAGTTGAGGAGAAAATAAAACTGGCAGAAGAGCTTTGGGAAAGTATTGACACAGAGCAATTACCAGTTACAGATGATGAAATTGCTGTTGCCAGGGAGCGCTATGAAGAGTATCTGAAAAATCCAAAGGACAATATGAGATGGGATGAATTCAGGAACCGAATTCAGGCAAAGTATGGTTTTTAATGTACTTATCAGAAACTCCGTTTGGGAGGATGTAGTGGATGCTGTGGATTGGTATGAAGAAGAAAGCCCCGGACTGGGTGAACGCTTTTTCAGAGGCTTTGAGGAAACAAAAGACAGGGTTCTTAAAAATCCATTTCATTATTTCTTTGTTACAAAAGAAGTAAGACGTTGTCCGTTTAACAAGTTTCCTTATAGTATTCTTTATATTGCCGAACCCGGTACAATTGTAATTCTGGCCGTTATTCACAGAAAAAGAAGTAATGCATTCATTCGCAGAAAACTCAGAAAAAAAGAATAAGCTTTTTATTTTGCTCAATGAAAAGGTTGATTACTACAATCAACCTTCTTTCATTAGTAACGACCCCATCAGCATTCCCCACCTGTTTACCCAAAAGCAGGATATTGAAATTGCTGCTTTTTTTGCAGCCATTTTTGCCTGGGGTAACCGAACTACTATCATTAACAAAGCAAAAGAGCTGATGCAGCTGATGGAGATGCAGCCCTATCAATTCTGCCTCAAACATGATTCACAGCAATTAAAAAAGCTGGCCTCATTTAAGCACAGGACCTTTACCGCAGATGATTTATACTTCTTTGTTGAATTCTTTAAGCAGCATTACAGCAAGCACGAATCGCTGGAAACAGCTTTCTTTCCAAAAAAGAAAATGAAAGCGGAAGAAGGTCTGAATCATTTCAAAAACTACTGTTTTTCTTTTGAGCATTTAAAACGAACAGAAAAACATATTTCATCTCCTTTGCAAAAATCAAGCTGCAAGCGTTTGAATATGTTTCTGAGATGGATGGTGCGCAAAGATGACCAGGGTGTTGATTTTGGCATTTGGAAAAATATAGCGCCCAAAGATTTAATTTGCCCGTTGGACGTGCATGTATCAAGAGTGGCGAGGCAGCTTGGTTTGCTGCAACGTAAACAGGATGATTGGGAAGCAGCGCTGGAACTCACTGCCCATCTTCGTAATTTGGATGAAGAGGACCCGGTAAAATATGATTTTGCATTATTCAGTACCGGGGTTACAGAAAACAAACAAAGATGACGGAAGAAACATTACTGATTGAAACGATTAATAAAGAACTGGCGCTGGGGCTGCCGGCAAAACTTTCTTATGCACAACTAAAAGAACAATTAGCTGCATATATCAACCAGCTTATTACTGATGATTTTGAAAAATTAGTTTTTTATCTCTACCGTATTGATGTAAATGAACAAAAGATGAAAGCCCTGTTACAAAAACCACACCCCAGCAGCGGCGAGCTGATTGCACAGCTTATCATTGAACGGCAGATGGAAAAATTGAAAACAAAAGCAGAAAACCGTTCTTCAGCCAACAAAATTGATGAAGATGAGAAATGGTGAGGAAAGAACAGAACATACCGCTGATGAACTGGTGTTCTGCATTTCACTTTGTTGAAGAACAGCAAGCAGCACAAGAGGTTGATACTTCGATTTTACAGAATACAGGCTGCTATGTCTTTATTGATGATGCCATGGAAACGGAACTTTGAAACGAGCGTGGCAAAAACGCTGCCATGAAAAACATCAGCCGGTTAACAAACAATTTATTTAAACATCAGTTCCTTTACTTTTTCTTTATCTTCTTTTTCATTTTTTAAATCGAACATGGTGCCAAACACATGATCCCAGAGAGTGCTGCTTACACCAAAACCATGGTGTTCATTTTTATAATGATGGAGATGATGGTTGCGCCACAAAGGTTTCATCCATTTAAACGGCGGGTTCCGGGCATGGATAGCATAATGCATGGTGCCATACATTAAATAGCCAAGCATGAATCCCGGAAAGAATAAAAACGCATAACTCCGCATGAGTGCATACATGGCAAAGAAAATAACGGAAGAAATGATGATGCTGGGTACGGGCGGCATAAACAAACGCTCCCTGTCACGTGGGTAGTGGTGGTGATTACCATGCAGGATGTAAATAAATTTTTGAGCACGTTCGCTTTCAGCAATCATGTGAAATATAAAACGGTGCATAATGTATTCAAAGAAACTCCAGAACAGCATGCCTGCAATAAATACTGCGGCAACTGTTACTGCACCAAATTCAAATTTATTTTTTGCATACCAGGGAAAACCAATGATAACCGGGAGATACATACCCCAAATAACCAAAGGATGTGTTTTGGTTAACATTTCCAGGTACCGGTTACGAAAAAGTTGCGCCTGCCCTTTATTATGAATTTTTTCGAACTGCATAATGTTTCATTTTCACACGGCAAAGATAAACGCAGAACGAAACAATAAAAAAGGATGTTGTTAAAAAAATTAAAGTTGCTGCCAAACCTGTTTGGCAAACTGCTCCAGCCCGGGGTCACGGGCGCCCATGAGCAGCAGTACCGTGCTGGATGTAAAATGCGGCCGGGCTGTTTCTAAAAATGCATTCCTGTTCTCCGCAAAGTATGCATTACAGCCTTTGGCTTTTAAATCCTGAATCAAATCGTTGGCCGAAATATCTTTTACCGCCGTACCACCCGCATAAAAAATTTCACTCATCCATATTTCATCCTGCGAACGAAGAACTTTTGAAATTTCTTCCACAAAATCATTCCGTAAAAATTTGGTGGGGCCATAACCATGTGGTTGAAACCATGCTACTACTTTTTCCGCCATAGGCTGACAAGCCTGGATGCTTGCGGCACATTTGGCCGGGTTGTGTGCATAATCATCAATCAACCAAACACCCTTCTTTTGGCCAAACACCTGGTGACGCCTGTAAATACCTTCATATTTTTTTAATGCATCCGCAGCGATAGATAATGGAACACCGATGAGATTGCAAACTGTTGCAGCGGCCAATGCATTTTCCATACTGTGCTTACCAATTGCGTTGAGCGTGAATAGTGAATGGTTAATAGTGAATGAAATACTCAAGCCATCTTGCTTAAAATTACTTGCGTGATATGCTGCATCGTCATTTATATCCACTGAAAAATTATGCTGCGGATTTTTTGATAGCTGCTTTGCCAATGCATGCGATTGGTTCACTGCAAAATATTCCCTGGTGTGTTGTTTGAACTGTTCAAACACATCCATGAGTACATCAATTTCTTTATGATCTTTATCAATGTTGAGCAATAATCCCACTTCCGGTGTGTACAATACAATACTTCCATCGCTTTCATCTGCTTCAATCACCAGCCAATCACCTGCGCCAACTTTTGCATTGCCGATTTTGTTTTCTTTAATAATGGATGTTAACCCTGCACCGCTGATGATGCTGGGTTGCATACCGGCGTGCTGCAGTATATCAAAAATCATGGCGCTGGTGGTGCTCTTGCCACTGGTGCCACCCACTGCAATTGTTTTTTTGCTTTGGGCAATGATGGCTAAGAGCTCTGCACGTTTGATGATGGGAATGTTCAGTTGTTTGGCTTTGATCACTTCTTCCACGGTATCTTCTACTGCTGTTGACACTACTACTAAATCTGTTTCATTGGTAATGCCTTCACCATTTTGTAAAAAACAAAGAATGCCTTCTGCTTCTAATTTTTCTTTTGTTTCATTGGGCTGATTGGGATGAAAATAACGGTCGCTGCCGCTCACTTGTTTTCCAATACCCTGTAAATATTGAGCAATAGCACTCATACCTGTGCCTGCAATGCCGATGAAGAATGGTTTTTGAAAATCGTTGATGGAAGAAATCATAGTGAGCAAATGTAAGTTTTTCCAGGCGCAGAGAAAGAAGGTAAAGAGTTAAACACAGCGTATTATTTGTTCAGGAGTTGATCAATCGGCTTGAACCTGTATCCTTTTGCTTTTAATTCCTGCAATAGTTGTGGCAGACGTTTGTAAAATTTAAACGGGCTGTTTGTAGAAACGGACCGTAAACTCCAAATAGTTTTTCAGCACTTCCTTTATATACTGTTGTATTTGTTGATGCATCAACCAATTCCCAATTACTAATTCCTTCTTTGCTCTTACTGCACCACACCGCCACTTTTACTGATGAGGGTTGGTAACCGAGTTGATTGATGCATATCCATTCATTGGTTTCCTGTTTGGGCGTAAACCCAAAAACAGTCATCAGCAGCAGCAAACAAAAATTCTTCATGAAGTCAAGTTAGTGAATTTCTTTATGCGTGCTTTCTCTACCTTTGACGCATTCTAATAAAACGATTGTATGAAATGCCCTTATAAGACTTTTTTAATAGCGATGATTATTTGGGCATACTATCCCGCAAAAGCGGGACAAGTAGTGGCAATAGTATAAAATAAAAAATACACACATGAAATTAATTTCCTATTTAAAAGAAGGACACGAACAATTAGCAGCGCTGCTGAACGATAAAGTGTTTGATATGGACACGCTGCATCCTGAACTCCCATCCAGCATGAATGTTTTTTTGAATTACTGGGATGAATATTTGCCCGCAGCACAAGCGGCTATTGCACAGGTAGAACAGGGAAGATTGGTGCCAAGAAATGTAATGAGTATTAATGATGTGGAATTGCTGGCGCCAGTTCCGTTGCCCGGCAGTTGCAGGGATGGTTATGCATTTCGTCAGCATGTAGCTGCTGCAAGAAGAAACCGAAAAGTAGAGATGATTCCGGAGTTTGATCAGTATCCTATCTTTTATTTCACTAATCATCACAGCATAGTTGGTCCGGGTGATGTGCGTTGTATGCCCGATCATTTTGAGAAACTGGATTTTGAACTGGAAGTGGCGATTGTTATCTGCAAACATGGCCGCAACATCCGTGCAGAAGAAGCCGATGAGTACATTGGTGGTTTGATGATCATGAATGATTTGAGTGCACGACGTTTGCAGATGGAAGAAATGTTATTGAACCTCGGCCCTGCCAAAGGAAAAGATTTTGCAACAGCTATTGGTCCGTGGCTGGTTACATTGGATGAACTGGAGCAATTTGCTGTTCCTTCAAAAGAAAATCATGTGGGATTAAACTGGAATTTGAATATGAAGTGCTGGGTTAATGGTGTGCAGGTAAGTGCAGGCAATGTGGCTGATATGGATTGGACCTTTGCTGAAATTATTGAACGTGCAAGCTACGGTGTGGATTTATATCCAGGTGATGTAATAGGAAGCGGCACTGTTGGTACAGGATGTTTTTTAGAATTAAACGGCACGGGAAAACTCAATGATGCAAATTATTCAGAACAATGGTTACAGGAAGGCGATGTGGTGGAAATGGAAATTGATGGATTGGGAAAATTGAGTAATACAATGGTGAAGGGGGAAGATGATTTTTCAATTTTAGCAAGGAAGAAGTTATGAGTTATGAGTTAAGAGTTATGGGTTACGGGTTATGTAATTCAACCATCTTGAATTAATTTGTAACATCCCTTAACTCAAACTTATTTGTATGAACAAGAAAATCACTTCGTTTGAAGATTTAATCATTTGGCAGAAGGCCCAGGAAATTGCAGAAGAAATTTATCATCTTGCAGAAGAAAACAAGTTTATTCAAAAAGATTTTAGCCTGAAAGATCAATTGAAAAGTGCAGCACTTTCAATTTCAGATAATATTGCTGAAGGTTTTGAGTATAATAACAATCCTGATTTTTACAGATTTCTCCGAATGTCAAAAGGCTCATGTGGTGAAATCAGAAATAAGCTGTTATTCATTAAAAGGATGAAATTTGTTGAAGCCGGAACAGTACTGAAATTATGCGATGACGCAAAACAACTGGGCCACCAAATTGGTGAGCTGATGAAAAAAGTAAAAATCAGAATTCTCGAAGAAAAAAAGAAACCAAAAAAGTAAAACTGCTCAATCGTAACCCATAACTCATAACCCGTAACTAATATGCTATGATAGTAGACTTAAACCAATTAAACCCCATGCAAAAACAACAATGGCTGCAGCACGCTGTTGCACCACGGCCCATTTGTTTTGCATCTACCATTGATAAAGCAGGAAACATCAACTTAAGTCCCTTTAGTTTTTTTAATTTGTTTTCATCGAATCCGCCGGTGGTTGTGTTTTCGCCGGCAAGAAGAGTAAGAGATAATACCACAAAACATACGTTGCAAAATGTACTGGAAGTTCCTGAAGTGGTGATCAACATTGTGGATTATGAAATGGTGCAGCAGGTAAGTCTCAGCAGTTGTGAGTTTCCGAAGGAAGTCAATGAATTTGTAAAAGCCGGATTTACACAGGAGGCTGCAACGATTGTTAAACCTCCCATGGTTAAAGAAAGCAAAGTGAAGATGGAATGCAAAGTGCTGGAGGTAAAACCGCTGGGCAATGAAGGTGGTGCCGGCAACTTAATTATTTGTGAAGTATTGAAGATGCATGTTGACGATCGTATATTAAATGATCAACAAACAATGATAGATCAGCGCAAACTGCATCATGTGGCAAGACTGGGCGGCGATTGGTATTGCAAAGTAGATGCTTCCAATTTATTTCATGTAGAAAAACCAAATACACAAATCGGCATTGGTATTGATGCGCTGCCCGAAACCATCCGCAACAGTAACATCTTAACCGGAAACAATCTGGCTCAACTGGCCAATGTGCATGAGTACCCTGTGGTTGATAATACTTTTGAAGATCAAAAACTCAAAAACATCATCCAATACTTTTCATTGAATGTGGAAGAGATGGACAAAGAGCTGCACAAGTACGCAAAGGAGTTGCTGGATGCAGGAAAGGTGAAGGAAGCCTGGCAGGTATTGCTCACTGATGTTTTATAGCCTCGGAAAAATCAATTATCTTTATGCCGCATGAGTTCAATTGTTAAAATATTACCTCACTATACATATGATGATTACTGCCGGTGGGAAGGCCGGTGGGAATTGATTGAAGGTATTCCTCATGCCATGAGCCCGGCACCATCACCCAAACATCAGTGGGTTTCTGCTAATTTAATGCATGAGTTTAAAACTGCTATAAAAAAGGCTGGCTGCAAACATTGCAAAGTTTACAATTTCATTGATGTTAAAATAAAAGATGATACAGTTCTTCAACCCGATGTACTGATTGTATGCAAAGAAATTTCAAAACCCTTCCTGGATTTTCCTGCTTCGCTGGTTGTTGAAGTATTATCGTATTCTACAGCGTTAAAAGACCGCAATGTAAAAATGCAATACTATGCCCAGATGAGCATCCGGTATTATTTAATGATTGATCCTGAAAAACAAACAGTTGAAATTTATAAACTTTCTGAAAACGAAGAATACAATCTTCTTTCTTATGATACTGCAGGTTCTTTTAACTTTACTTTTGAAGAGGATTGCAGTGCAGAAGTAATGCTGCAGCAAATATGGGAATAGCTTTTTCAGTACCCAACCATAACAAATGAAATAATCCTTATCTATGTTTTTCCCCAACGGCAGTTTTTTCAGCATCTTTACCTTGGTAAGCCTGCGTTATATCATTCTGGCAGGTCTTGCATTTCTCATCTGGTATATTATCCGCAAAAAGAAAATTGCATTTAAAAAAATCCAGCCCCGGTTTCCGGTTTTAAAAGATTACCAAAGAGAAATTCTTTATTCCATCATCACCATGTTCATCTTCAGCATTATTCCATGGTTGATCTTAGGTAACCCGGAAATAAAAAAACATACAACCTGGTATACGGATATTAACCGGCATGGTACACTTTATTTCTGGCTGGCGGTTCCATTAATGCTGGTGATGCATGATACGTATTTTTATTTTACCCATCGGCTCATGCATCATCCCAAACTGTTTAAGCTCTTTCATCTTGTACATCATAAAAGCACCAATCCTTCACCCTGGGCGGCATTTGCATTTCATCCGCTGGAGGCAGTAGTGGAAATTGGAATACTCATTGTGTATTTATTTACCATCCCGGTAATGAAAGCCCACTTGTTTTTCTTTTTCCTGTTTATGATGGTGTACAATGTGTACGGGCACCTGGGATGGGAATTGTATCCCAAAAATTTTCACCGCACATGGATTGGTAAATGGATCAACACTTCCATCAATCACAATCAGCATCATCAATATTTCACCGGCAATTACGGATTGTACTTTTTATTCTGGGACAGGATATTCGGAACCATCCGAAAAGACTATGACTCAAAATTTGACGAGGTAATAAACAGGAAGGCCGCTTAATAAAACTGATACTCCGTAATGGTAAGATAAATAATGGTTCCGCATTCACGGTTAACCTTAAAATTAAACCTCATATTCTTTGGATAAGAAAGATTTACGAATTCCTGCATGGTTATACCGGATAATGATTCAATACGATATGCTTTTGCGTCATCCTTTTTTTGTAAAATAACTCCACCGCAACATGGACACAAGGCCAGGTCAACATCCGCTAAAACCCCTGTATTGGAGTATATTATGGCTTTGTTCTTTTTGCAACCACCCGCAATAAGAGTGAGCGCAAGGAGCAGTACCATTGCGTTCTCTTTCATAAATATCTGACATTGTACCTTCTGATAACGTTGCATCTGTCCGGATCATGAAGGTTTATCACTAATAAAAAAGAGTTGAAAGATGAAACCCGCAACTCTTTTGCTCATTTTATCCCTCAGTTCTTATTTCCACACAGCCCCAAATACTTTCTTTAAAATTTCAGTGGTTCGTTTTACAGGATTGGCACGTATTTCCATTTCTTCTTTTGCAATCTGATCAAACAACGCATCAACAGCTTTACCTACAACGTAAGATGTTAAATCTGGATTGATTTTATTTCTTGTGGTGGGGAAGCCATTATACGTATTAATGAGGTCGCCATAATATTTTGTGGCTTCCACTTTATCCAAACTGTTTTTTACAACAGGTGTAAAAGCATTAATTAAAGCAGCGGTTGTTTTTTGTTTGAAGTAATTGGTAGCGCCATCTTTGGGGCCACGGATGATGTTGATGGCATCTGTAATACTCATTTCTTTAATGGCATTTACAAAAATGGGAGTGGCGTAGCCCACTGCATCTTCAGCCCCACGGTTAATTTGCAGGATAGCTTTATCAACTGTTTTGCCAAGGCCAATGTTGCGCATGGTACGTTCCGCTTTCTGTGCATCGGGCGGCAGTAATAACTTGTAAAATTCATTTCCAAAAAAACCGTCCGTTTTATTTAAGAAGCCAACAGCCCTTGTTAAACCCTGGCCCAGTGCTTCTTTAATGCCCTGCCCGGCCTCGGCTTCTGTTACACCAGTTCCACCGGGGAGTTTGGGCAACTGGCTCATTACTTCACAGGAAGAAAAACTAAGTGCAATTGCTGTAAAAAGTATAATACGTTTCATGTGTTGATTTTAATAATGCGACTGATAAACGAAGTTACAGTTAATATGGTTGCAAGGATAATGCCGTTTATTTTATTGAAAATCTTTTTTTTAATACTATGCTAACACAGATGGCGTTAACTTACAAGTATGAAATACGTTTTGTTCCTGGTTTGCTGTATTGCTTTCGCCTTTGAGTGCACGGCACAATCCAACTTTAAGAACCTGGTGTTTGAAGGAGGCGGTGTACGTGGTATTGCTTATGCTGGTGTTATCCAGGCGCTGGAAGATGAGCAGGCGCTGCAGGGTATTGAACGCACTGCAGGCACATCATCCGGTTCAGTTGCGGCATTGATGGTGGCACTGGGTTATACTGCCAGTGAAATTGACAGCATCATGTTTGCTGTTTCTTACGAATCGTTTAATGATGGCGGCGGGTTTTTTATTGGTGGCATCCGCAGGTTAAAAAAATCGTATGGCTGGTACCGTGGCAATGAAATTGAAACATGGATTGGTAAACTTATTGAAAGCAAAACGGGCAACCCTAATATTACCTTTGAACAATTGCACGCATTAAGATTAACTGATAAACGTTTGAAAGATGTGTTTGTAACCGGCACCAATATCACCACACAAAAAGCTGAAATTTTTTCTTATGTGCACACGCCTTCCTTTCCTGTAAAAACAGCGGTACGCATCAGTTGTTCCATTCCATTGTATTTTGAACCTGTTTATATTGACAGCAGCGGCACCGTTGTAAAAAAACGTTTGCCCGGTGTTAACTACAATGTGTATGCAGATGGTGGTGTGCTGGCTAATTTTCCCATTTCCATTTTTGACAGTTGTGTGAATGGAACGAACCCGCTGATGTGTGAAGAATTGATTTATAACAACCAAACCCTGGGTTTGAAACTTGACCGGCCTGAGCAGATTGAACAGCAGAAAAAATCAGGCGAACCTGCGCCTTACAATACCACCACTTTCACCAATTACTTAAATGCATTTGTGGGTTTAATGATTGAAGCTGCCAACAGGAGAAATTTTCATGCAGAAAAAGGAAGAACCATCTACATCAGCACCGCCAACCTCAGCGCCAAAGTGCGGAAAGTGAGCAAAGAAGAAAAACAGTTGCTCTTCAACAACGGCTGTACCGCCACGCTTGATTTTTTTAATTCGCTTAAAGAAACCGGGGCACAGAGATAGCTTTTGTTTGCTTGCTGCTGATGGGTTACTTTTGCAGCCACAAAACACAAGAGTATTTTATTTGTGTTGAATGTATTTTAATTATGAGCATACATTTATCTGAGCAGGAAATCATCCGCAGGGAAAAATTAGCAGAGTTAAATAAACTGGGTATTGATGCCTATCCGGCGCCGCTGTACCCTGTTACACATTTTTCAACTGCCGTTAAAGCAGGGTTTAACGAAGAAACAAAAGAGCAATATGCTGATGTATGTATTGCAGGCCGCATTATGAGTATTCGTGATATGGGAAAGGCTTGCTTTGCTGTGTTGCAGGACAGTCATGGCCGCCTGCAGATTTATGTAAAGCGTGATGATATTGCTCCCGGTGAGGATAAAACATTGTATGATGTGGTGTTTAAAAAGTTATTGGATATTGGTGACATCATTGGTGTAAAAGGTTATGTGTTTACAACCAAAACAGGTGAAACCAGTTTGCATGTAAAGGAACTTACTGTTCTCACCAAATCATTAAAACCACTGCCTGTTGTAAAAGAAGCAGAAGGACAAACCTTTGATGCGGTAACGGATATGGAGTTCAAGTACCGTCAACGCTATGCAGATTTAATAATCAATCCGCAGGTGAAGGAGGTGTTTGTAAAACGCACAATAATGATTAACACCATCCGTGACTATTTGAATGAACATGGCGCTTTGGAAGTTGATACACCGGTACTGCAAACCATTCCCGGTGGTGCAGCAGCCCGGCCGTTCACTACACATCATAACGCATTGGATGTGCCTATGTACATGCGTATTGCCAATGAATTGTATCTGAAACGTTTGATTGTAGGTGGGTTTGATTGGGTGTATGAGTTCAGCCGCAACTTCCGTAATGAAGGAATGGACCGTACACATAATCCTGAGTTTACCATTTTGGAATGGTACACAGCGTATAAAGATTATTTCTGGATGATGAATATTACAGAAAATCTGTTGGAACGCATCGCCATTGCATTGCATGGAACAACTGATGTTACAGTGGGGGATAAAACCATCAGCTTTAAAACACCATTCAAACGCATTTCTATTTTTGATGCCATCAAAGAAAATACAGGTATTGATGTGAGTGAGATGAATGAAGAACAATTGCGTGGCACTTGCAAGCAGTTGAAGATTGCTGTTGATAATACCATGGGCAAAGCCAAACTGATTGATGAAATTTTTGGCGCTGCATCAGAACCTAAGCACATACAGCCAACGTTTATTATTGATTACCCGGTGGAGATGAGTCCGCTCACCAAAAAGCACCGCAGTAAGCCCGGACTGGTAGAACGTTTTGAGCTGATGATTAATGGAAAAGAAGTAGCGAATGCATACAGTGAGTTGAATGATCCATTGGATCAGCGTGAACGTTTTGAAGACCAGGTAAAACTAAAAGAGCGTGGAGATGATGAAGCGATGTTTATTGATTATGATTTTCTCCGTGCATTGGAATATGGCATGCCACCAACAAGCGGTATTGGAATAGGAATTGACAGGTTGTGTATGCTGATGACCAACCAACCGAGTATTCAGGATGTATTGTTGTTTCCGATGATGCGGCCGGAGCGGGTGGAGGAGTAAGTTGATAAAGAGAACCGCAGTTTGAAAAGCTGCGGTTTTTTTAAAATTGGCCTTAGTCAAGAATTATTTGGCAATTAGTTTTAAAGGCTCATTCCCAATTTTAAACCTAGCAGTGTATTAATGTTCCCTCTGTTGTTGTTTGACCAGTCAAGTCTGAAGCCTGTAAGAATTTTTTTAGTGACATTAATTTCTATACCCGTTGAAATACGGTAACCAATTGTAAAATTATTATCAAATGAAAGAACAGATTGCCGAACAGACTCACCCAATAAATTAGTCATTCTGCTAGACCTGGATTCTTTAGAGCTGTATGTATAACCAACCGTTGGCCCCAGTTGAATATTAAAACCTCTTATAAAGTTTTTAAAAGGGTAATAAGACGCTTTAGGCCATAAAACTGAATTAGATGTTTGATAAAATGACTGGCTAAAAAACTCATTTACTGTTGGATTAATAATAACAGGATTTCTAACACCATTTTCAAATATAAACTCCGCACCAATTAATAATCTTTTGAGTGCAGGCTTTTGTTTTTTAATTACGTCTTTTGATAAATCTATCCCAAAGGAATATCCCAATATATCACCTGTGCCAAAGACCACCCTGCCACCTGAAAGTTTAAGATATAGATTATTTGCAGGTACAGTTTGACTAAAACATTTTATATAAAAGAGCATTAATATTGCTGCGGAAAATATTTTTTTCATATAGTAATTTGTCTTTAAATATTAAACGAGGCTGTCTCGGACTTTTGAGACAACCTCGTTTTTGAGTAAATTAAAACATCGTTCTATCAAGAAAAGTGAAACTTACCCCTCCATTTTTATCTCTCACAGGCCAGCTATTTCTCCATTCGCCTTCAAGATCAGTCCTGTTTAATGGAAAGAATACATCATGCTTGTAAACAGTTTGCTTAATTATAGCATCATTACTTTTATAATTTATAACACCTCCAATATTTCTTTCTGCCCCAATAGTAACGGGTGGTGTGCCAGGAACAACTACTGATGCAGTTGTTTTCAACGAGAAGTTAAGACTCCCGGAATTGGCATTGTCATCTTCATATATAGCTAAGAATTGTTCAAAGTTATTTACTTCCCAGTCTTCATCCCAGGCAGCACTCCATTCTAACCACCTCTTTTTTCGAATATCTCCACGGGTGTGTTCGGGTTTGCCGTTTACCATTAACACGTCCGCCTGAACTTGCCCGTCAGCAAGTTTCAGATAACCATCACCTCTGGTAAATTTTATTTCTGAACCGCCACCATTAAGTGTAAAGGAAATCAGACGATCATATTGATGACTCACTCTGACCTCTCCAACATAAACTTGTTTTACAGTTCTTGGCAAATTGGGTATATCAATTGGGCCTCCGGGTGGGAACACTGAATATGGCGTATATTGATTAGGTTCATACGGCTGAATTCCATTTAACCCAATTATATGCGTTGGATTATTGTATGCATAATCATCATTTACTACAACCGGAACAAAACCCACAACATTACCATTCGCATCAAACACTGATCTTTCTCCAATACCTTCATCAGCATCTGCTGTTGCAGTAACAATAGTTACAATACCCCCGAAAGTATATCCGCCACGGCCACCACCGGGATCATTAGGATCAATAAACTCATTTTGATAAGGGAAATAAATAGAAGCTCCAGTGCCACCTTCTGAATTAGTTCTATAATTGCCTGCTGAAGAATTGGGCGCAAATTTTACAATGTCTTCCTTTAAATTCTCCAAAAACGCTTTGTAAGATGGATCATTTTTCTTTGCAACCTCAGCCCAAAACAATTTGGCAAAACTGCCGTAGGTAATATTATGCTTAGCGCATAATTCTTTAAACTTTTTTGATTCACCTAAAACTCCCGTGTTGGGGTAAATTAATTCCGCAATAAGGATGCTTTCATCAGTATAAGCCTTTGCTGCAATGGATGCATTCACTTCTTTGAGTGCATCTTTACTTTTATAAACTTCTTTAAGTATATCAGTAGTTTTGGAGAGATTTGCTACTAATTCCTTTTCCTCCGGCGTTTCCGGCCTTTTACTGATCTTGGTTTCATCAACCTTAAGTTCCTGCGTTAATTGATTCGCTTGCTGTAAATCTTTTTTACAGGAAACCATGTACAAACTCAGGAATGCTATTACCCCAAGCGACTTAAATTTCAATTTCATAAATAAAGAGTGTTTAAAATTACATTCTTTTCAAATGAGGGAGCAATATTACCCTATACTTGGTTGCGCAACAAATACAATTGCAATATATACCCCCCCCCCCTGAAATAAAAAATACCTCAAAGCGGGTAGTTTTATCTTTTTAAGTAAAAGCACTTACAATTTTTTAAGTATAAGCACTTACAATTTGCTGTGTTTGTTTAAGAACCCAATTTTTGCGACACCTGTTCTTTAAACAACAAATAAATTTCAATAGTAATATCACGGGAGCACTTTTATTATTTTCATACGATTCTGATTTGAATACCAGTTAAAGCTGAAAAAAACTGATGATGAAGCAATGTTTATTGATTATGATTTTCTCCGTGCATTGGAATAGGGTATGCCGCCAACGAGTGGAATTGGAATTGGAATTGACCGGTTGTGTATGCTGATGACGAACCAGCCGAGCATACAGGATGTGTTGTTGTTTCCGATGATGCGGCCGGAGCGGGTGGAGGAGTAAGTTGATAAAGAGAACCGCAGTTTGAAAAGCTGCGGTTTTTTTGAGTACAAATCTTGCAGTCGACTGCAAGATTTGTACTGCTTGTTTTTTAGTGTAACTTTACGTTGTGAACAAAGAGCAAATTATACAACAGTTAAAAGCAATCAAACCCATCTTACAGGAAAGATACGGTGTTAATGAACTTGCCTTATTTGGTTCCTGCAGCAGAAATGAAGCAACACCGGGAAGCGATATTGATTTGCTGATAGGGTTTGAGAAACCCTCTGCCCACTCATTATTTTCCTCTTTTGATTTACTGCAGGAATGTTTTGCTGATATTCCGGTGCAGATTGTAAGTAAAGGTGCTATTAAGCCCCACTATCTTAAAGCCATCCGGGGAGATTTAATTTATGCCTAAACGTGATGACGATCTGTTGTTAAAAATATTGCTGAAGCAGGCAATAAAATTCTGAACTACACAACCGGCATCAATTATGAAATGTTTCCTGCAAACAGTATGCTGATGGATGCAGTGATCAGGAATTTTGAAGTAATTGGTGAAGCAGCTAAACCTGTAAGTGAAGAAACAAAATCTACTTATCCTGAAGTGGAATGGAAGCGTATGGTTCAATTCAGAAATGTTTTGATACATGATTATTTCGGCATTGAGTATGAAATAGTATGGGATGTAATTCAAAACTATTTGCCATCAAATATTGATTTTATTGAACAAATCCTGAAAAAGAAATAAGGCAGTTTTTTACTTCCATTCATCAAAAAAGCACGCTCCTGCTTTCCCCAAATCCTCTATCTTCACACCTCCAAAAAATCTTCATCATGAGAATAAGCTTGCTCATTGCATTGTTATTTATATCAACCATTTCCATTGCCCAAAATAAAGACTTTACCATTGAGCAAATGCTCAAAGGAGCGCCGCATAAAGTAACCAAACCCCTGCCGCAGTTTGTAAAGTGGGTTGATGATAAAAGTTTTGTATTGAAACGTGATGGAAAAAATATGCTGATCGATTGTAAAACAGGAAAAGAAACTGACTATACAGAACCAACTCCTTCAACAGCTAAAACTGTTTTACCGGAAGTAATTATCAAAAACAATGACCTCTATCTCAAAACAGGTTCTGAAGAAACACAACTCACCAATAACAAAGACATTGAAAAAAATCCAACTATTTCGCCGGATAATAATTACGTTGCCTTCACCCGCAACAATAATCTTTTCGCCATCAACTTAAACAGCAAAAAAGAAACGCAGTTAACTTTTGATGGTACGGATGTTATTCTCAACGGTTTTGCAAGCTGGGTGTATTACGAA
This sequence comes from Chitinophagaceae bacterium, assembly GCA_019747705.1. GTDB lineage: Bacteria > Bacteroidota > Bacteroidia > Chitinophagales > Chitinophagaceae > Lacibacter. The sequence continues at coordinate 25,944 of JAIEQM010000051.1, forward strand.
GAAATATTGGGAAGGGCTGCAAGATACAAATCATATTGGTGGAGCCCGGACAGTAAGAAGATTGCGTATATGCACATGGATGAAAGCATGGTGCCCATGTTTCCCATTTACAGTGAAGAAGGTCAGCATGGATTTATTGAACAAACACGCTATCCCAAAGCTGGTGATAAAAACCCTGAAGTAAAAATTGGAGTAGTAAATCCTGATGGTGGCACTACAGTATGGGCTGCATTTAATGAAAAAGATGATCAGTATTTCGGAATGCCTTACTGGAAGCCCGATGGCAGCGCCTTATGGATTCAATGGATGCCACGCACGCAGGATAATCTGAAAGTGTATGAAATGAATGTAACAGATGGCAGCAAAAAAGAAATCTATGATGAAAAACAAAAAACATGGATTGATCTGGATGATCAAAGCCGCATTACATTTCTCAGCAATGGCAAAAACTTTATCCTGCAAAGCGATGCCGGCGGATGGATGCATTTGTACCTGCATGATATGAATGGCAAACGCATCAACGCCATTACCAGCGGCAACTATACCGTAACCGGCATCGATTTGATTGATGAAAAAAATCAAATGCTGTATTTCACCTGCAGAAAAGATAATTCAGCACGGTATGATTTATACAAAGCAAAGTTGGATGGCAGCGGATTGCAACGTTTAACATTTGGCGAGTATACACACCGCAACATGCAGCTTTCACCAAACGGTTTGTATTTCATTACAACGTATTCCAACACAGGTTCACCTGATGCAATGGCATTGGTGAATAACAAAGGAAAAGTGATGAAAGAATTGGGCAATGCAGTTGGCGAAGCATTTGAAACAACTGCACTTGCCAAAACACAATTGCTCCGTGTAACAAGTGAAGATGGTAAATATGAATTGCCGTTGCGTATTGTTTGGCCGTTGAATTATGATAAGAGTAAAAAATATCCATTGATGATTAACATCTATGGCGGCCCGGATGCAGGAACAGTTTACGATGGCTGGCAGCTCAACATGCAGCAGCAATGGTGGGCCAAAGAAGGATTGATACAAGTAGCGATGGACCACCGTGCCAGCGGCCACTTTGGTAAAGAAGGCGTGAACTATATGCACCGCAATCTCGGCTATTGGGAAATGAAAGACTGGATTACCATTGTGAAATGGCTCATTGAAAATGCATCAGTTGATAAAAACAAAGTTTGCATAAGCGGTTTTAGTTATGGTGGTTATATGACCTGCTATGCACTCACCTATGGTGCTGATTATTTTACGCATGGTTTAGCAGGCGGCAGTGTAACCGACTGGAGTTTGTATGATACGCATTACACCGAACGTTTTATGGATGCCCCAACAGAAAACCCGGAAGGATATAAAACATCATCTGTTTACAGTTATATTGATAAGTACAAAGGTTTGCTCCGCATTTATCATGGCGCCATGGATGATAATGTGCATGTACAAAACAGTTTGCAGTTGGTGAAGAAACTGCACGAAAAGAAAAAGCATTTTGAGTTTATGCTTTACCCCGGCGGCCGCCACGGCTGGCGCAATTTAAGAGAGCAGGATGCACACAGTGCCAATGAAATTGCGATGTTTATTTACAAATACTTATTGGAAAAGGAAATGCCGAAGGAGGTGATGAGATAATTTTTTACGTAACTTTTATTTAACATCATTTTAAATCGTTCAATTACTTCAACCCTTATTTTTGAAAAAATTTGAAAAACATGAAACTCTCTTTTTTGTCCGTACTGTGCATTATGCTGTGCTGTAATTATACACTTGCACAAAACACATTTCCCAAAAACTCTTTTTATCTTGAAGCAGGGGCCGGTGGTGGATTTGGCTCACTTAATTATGAACGGCAGTTAACAAAAAAACCCGGCATCGGATTCAGAATTGGTGGAGGCTTTTATACCGAAGACGGTTTTTACTTAAGCCTGCCAGTAGGCATCAATTACTTATTCCCTTTAAAAAAGAAAAATCATTTTATTGATGTCGGGTTCAATGTAACACCTTTTTTCAAAGACGCAAGATTCAATGCAACCGGCGATGATAAGTATGTAAACTTTATTCCTGTTGTTGGCTATAGAGTGCATACAAATAAAGATTGGTTCTGGCGTGCCTCTGCAGCAGTTGTTGCTAATAAATTTGCAGGTACACCCTGGGCAGGTTTTGCAATAGGGAAAGTGTTTTAATTTTCACAAATGCAATTCATCTGATTCGTATGCCGTCTTTATTTGCCAGAAATCAATATTCCTGTATTAATACATCCGTAGGAATGCTTAATGTTTCATGAAGTTTGCGTATCATGTCAAGTGAGAGCTTTCGTTTGCGGTTGAGTATTTCACTGGCCCTGCTTTTCAAGCCCACTACTTTTGCCAAATCATTCTGTGAGTAACCCATTTGCTCCATCCTGAACTTAATAGCTTCAACTGGGTCGGGGTAATCAACAGGATAATGTTCCTTTTCATAAGTATCAATTACCATCGAAAGAATTTCCAGTTCATCGCCCTCCGGTGTGTTAGGTTTTGCATCAAACAGCACATTCAGTCTTTTTAATGCAGCTTCATAATCTTTTTTTGTTCTGATAGGTTTGATGTTCATGAGTTTAAATTTTACTTGCATCAATCTTGTCATGCTCAGCGTGAGTACCAATAAAACGAATCCAAAGTATCTTGCAGTGATAATTAATCCGCACAATAAGCCGGTAATGATGGCCCTTTATATTAAATACAACCCGATTGTTTTCTAAAAAACTTACAGAAGGATATTCGGCTTTTATATCCTTTGGTCCGGTCCAGGTTGCTTTTTCAGTTTCAAGGTACCAGGCTTTTAACTGCTGCTCACAGTCTCTGTGTTTTTCCCAAAAATCACGCAAAGTTTTCTTGGCAATAATTCGCAAAGCAGTTGTTTTGTCAAATATACAAAAAGTTCCCAATATGGGAATTAATTTTTCTTCCTCACCTGCAACTCCTCCCACTCTGTTGTCCCATCATTTTCTCTTGTAAAAATCAGTTGCTTGCCTTCGCCAATAACTATCTCAGCTGTGGTATAAATCAAATTGCCGTCCGGCAAATGCCCGCCAATGGTTTTACCTGTACTGTCGCTCACACTCATGTGTAAATGAGAGCCATTGATACTTACTGTGCCAACCAAACTTACAATTTCAAAATGACCATTGGTTTTTGTTTCATTTGGTTGATTGGCAAAGCGGAGATGATATTGCATAACACTGCCCACGCAGGTCATTACCCAGCCTGCTTCTGTTTTATGCTGCTGCACATAGGTTTCAATTTCTTTTTTCAAATCCTGCCCCGGCTTTAAACGAAAGGCATGAATGCTGACTTCATCGTTTTGCATGGAAGGTTTTGTTTTACAGGAAAAGAACACAATCATCAAAAAAGCAACCAGAAGCTTACACATACTTCTCATTATAAAATTTAAGTGCACGAATGATTCTGTACTCTTTTTTATTATCAGTATATAATTCCATCCCATAATGTAACGCTGTTGCGGCAATTAAAAAATCAGGGATGTATAATTTGGAAGCCGGATGATAGGTTGAAAAGAATTTTAAAGCTGTTGCAGAAATATCTTCATTTAAGTGTAGTATTTCATAGGCTTTGAGTTCCCGGCGGAGCGAAGTAAGTTTCTTAATTGAACCCGCTCCTGCATACAATTCCATTGCGGTGATTGCAGAAATACAAAAATCAGATTTAATGCGCTGGAGTTCTTTGTACGTTCGGCTGTCGCCACGGTAAGCTTTAATAAGAACGTCAGTATCTACCAGGATTTTCTTGCCCATAATTCTTTCCTGATTTTAACTGCATCTTTATCAAGCGTTTTCCATTGGCCAAAAAGGAAAGTAGGTTGAGGCTTCTTTTTTGAGGAAATCTTTTCACTTTTGATTTTTACTTTACCACCGATACCGGTAATAAATTTTTCAACCTGTGCTTTCTTTTTATCGGGAATATTTATAATTAACTCAGTCATTGTACCTGCAATTTACTTGATTCATCTAAAACCAAAAAAACTGGCTTAACCCTCTTTCATCTCCTTCCCCTCTTAGTTACTCTTAGCCATTAATCCACAAATAAATCCGTAAACAACTTTCCTCCCGGCACTACTGAATATTTACTCAAATCTGTAATACCTTCTGCTGCAAACACATCTTCATCCACAAATAAATTTCCGGTGCAAACATTGGAAGGTTTGCTTAAAATAATATGAGCCGCATCTGCAAGCACATCAACCGTTCTGCTCATATTCGCCAATGCTTCACCACCCAATAAATTTCTTACAGCAGCCGTATCAATGGTAGTACGTGGCCACAATGCATTGGCGGCGATACCATCTTTCTTTAATTCTTCAGCCCAGCCCAGCGTCATCATACTCATATTGTATTTGGTGATGGTGTAAGCAATATGACCTGCCAGCCACTTGGGTTTTAAATTCACAGGTGGCGATAATGTAAGTATATGCGGATTCTTTCCTTTGCGTAAATGCGGAATACATGCACGTGTCATAAAAAACGTACCACGCACATTAATGCTGTTCATCAAATCAAAACGCTTGGGTTCTGTTTGTTCAGTGGGTGTTAAGTTAATAGCCGATGCATTGTTGATTAAAATATCAATACCACCAAACGTACTCACTGTTTTTTCAACAGCAGCAGCAATCTGGTCTTCAAAACGAATGTCTAACTGTATGGCCAAACCATTGCCGCCTGCTGCGGTCATTTCGCTGGCCGCAGAAAAAATGGTACCGCCCAGTTTGGGGTTTTCTTCCACACTTTTGGCAGCCACAACTACATTGGCGCCTTCAGCCGCCAGTTTCAATCCCATTGCTTTTCCAATGCCTCTGGATGCACCTGTAATAAAAACCGTTTTTCCTTTAAATGACATAGCAATAATTTTTAAGCAAGAAAGATAACAAAGGTTCTGCAACTGCGGCAAAGAATTTGTAACTTACAAAGAGATTTTTATGTAACCAGCTTTAATGCTACTATTATGCTTGCGTTGTGTCACTCACTTGTACGTTCTGTTCGCTATTCGGCAACCCACCCCATACAGTCAGTATCAGGTGCAACACTCCGCCGCCCCCGTCCGAACGGTTCAGCCGGGCGGGCCTCCCGGGAGGGGATAAGCAGCTTGCACCAATTTCATTACAAACACATCTTCGTTGCTTTTATATTTTTAATTTCATCGCTTAATTTATTTGCACAAGAAGACCCCATCAAACAAATGCAACGACAGTTCATCACTGTAACAGACGGTGGTGTTATTGAACTGCCCGAAGGAACTTTCAACCTGCAAACATCTTTGTGGCTTGATGGCAAGACGAACATCACCATCCGTGGAAAAGGAAAAGACAAAACCATTCTCAACTTCAGCAATCAAATCAGCGGAGCCGAAGGCATTAAAGTCACCAATGGAAATAATATTACACTGGAAAACTTTACCGTGCAGGATACCAAAGGCGATGCTATTAAAACACAATATGTAAATGGAATCAAATTCCTGAATGTAAAAGCAGAATGGACAAGAGGCGCCAACAGTAAAAACGGCGGCTACGGATTGTATCCTGTGCAATGCAGTAATGTGGTAATAGACAGTTGCGAAGCACGTGGCGCCAGCGATGCCGGTATTTATGTGGGGCAGAGTAAACACATTGTTGTAAAAAATTCAAAGGCTTATGAAAATGTAGCAGGTATTGAAATTGAAAACTCATTGTATGCTGATGTGTTTGACAATGAAGCAACCAACAACACCGGCGGTATTTTAATTTTTGATTTGCCCGATTTGGTGCAGAAGAAAGGCGGCTATGTCCGTGTGTTCAGAAACAATGTGCATCATAACAATCATATAAACTTTGCACCCAAGGGAAATATTGTAGGTAAAGTTCCATTGGGCACCGGCATTATGATTATGGCTACCAACCATGTAGATGTGTTTGCCAACCGCATCATTAACAATAAAACCACCGGCACTGCCATTGTGAGTTATTATATTTCTGAAAATCCCATTAAAGATTCATCGTATTATCCATATCCTTCAAACATTGCTGTGTATGATAATGTATATGAGCGGAAACATACCAAAGCCACGATGAAAGGAAGAATGGGAAAGATGTATCATTTTAAACTCAGGTTTGGAAAAAATGTTCCGCATATTGTGTATGATGGAATTGTTGATGCCAAAAATCCCGGGCAAATTTGTATTCGTAACAATCAAAATCAAAGCTTTGCCAATATTGATGCAGGGCATAATTTTAAAAACATCAGCCGGGATGTAAGTAAACATGATTGTATCTTGCCGCCGGTGGAGGTGAAGCAGTAAGGATAGTGAGCTTAAGTAAAGTAAATCACTTTAAACAATCGGAGTGCCGTCATGCCGAGGAAGGAGACATCTCTAAAATACAAAACAGCTGATAGTTTATCAGCCTGAT
>JAIEQM010000160.1 GCA_019747705.1 Chitinophagaceae bacterium
TAACTCACGACCTTCCCGCTATCAGGCGGGATGCTCTGCCACTGAGCTACAACGGCTGGCAGAGTATCATCAGTGAGATGTTCTCACACCTTCTGTATAAAGAACTTTCAATGAGCGGGAGACCGGGCTCGAACCGGCCACCTGAAGCTTGGAAGGCTACCGCTCTACCAAATGAGCTACTCCCGCTTGTAACCGGAAGCTGAGCTTCCGGAAAACTTTTACATTTCAAAACCGCAAGTGTTACTTGCGGATACTATCAATTGTGGGCAGGAGAGGATTCGAACCTCTGAAGTCGAAAGACAGCGGATTTACAGTCCGCCCCATTTGGCCGCTCTGGAACCTGCCCCCTTCACAATCCCCAAATGAAGGAACTGTTGAGAGCCACTTGTCGGACTCGAACCAACGACCTGCTGATTACAAATCAGCTGCTCTACCAACTGAGCTAAAGTGGCATAAACCTGATTTCAAATATCTGCTTACACCCACTCAACCAACGATTTTCCCGGTGTTTCTTGCCGGGATGCTCTGCCAATTGAGCTAAAGTGGCTTATTTTTTCATTGCAAAGAACTTAGATTATGTGCACACCAATGCACCCCTATTTTTTGGGAAGGCAAAGGTAACGGAAAACATGAAACGGAAAAATTTTTAAAAAGAAAAATCAATGAATTTTATTGCATGTTAAAAAAAGCTGTTGCATACAAAACCCAGATTAAAAGCCGGGCTGTTATAAATCATGGTTTGATGAAGGGTAACAAATGCTGCTGATGTAATCAAAAAAAAAAGTCCCTCCCCGTATTGCCGGGGAGGGACTTCATAATTTTTTAAAGCTGGTATTGCTTCTCTTTTTTTCGTTTTAATTGGGTGATAAGTGATTCCAGTGCTTCATCAAATGATTGCTCAAATGATTTGGAAGTTTGTTTTACAAATAACTGCTGGCGGGGTACGTGTACTTTAATTTCTGCAACCTTGTCTTTAATGTTGTGAACTACATTGTCCAACTTCAGGTACACATCAACTTTCATAATCCTGTCATGAAAGCCGAAAAGTTTCTGTACTCGTTGTCTTACGTACTCAATCAGTTTTGCATCTGCGTCAAAACGTACAGTTTGGATGTTTACAGTCATAGCAAACATTTTTTTTAAAAGTGAAAAAATATGTGAAAGAACCGGAATAAAACGCACAGGTTGGTTTGAATTTTATTCCTGCTTCAAATTACGCAACAAGCATCGCTTTACAAAATTATTTTCAATGATTCTGTAAACTTTTAACCTGATTTTAGGCACACAAAAACAAAAATATGTTCAGGCTTTGGGATGTGCTTTTTTGTGAATACCCTTCAGCTTTTCAATAGTGTTATGCGTGTAGATTTGGGTGGCTGCCAGGCTGCTGTGACCCAGCAGTTCCTTCACGGCATTCAAATCAGCGCCATTATTCATCAGATGCGTGGCAAAACTATGACGGAGAACATGCGGGCTTTTCTTTTGAGCAGTAGTTATAAGGGAAAGATAAAATTTTACTTTCGTTTGCACATATCTTGGATGAAGAGGCTTCCCTTTTTCATTCAGCAGCAGGTTGGCCATAGCAGCTCTTCCAAATTTTTGTGATTTTGCATGCAGATATTCTTCAACCGCCTGCCGGAGTTCATCATTAATGGGTATTAACCGTTCTTTATTTCCTTTTCCAAGAATCTTGAGGTTGTTTTTAGATAAATCCACCTGGTTTTCTTTCATATTCACCAGTTCGCTCAGGCGCATACCAGTGCTGTAAAAAAGCAGTAACACAAAACGGTTCATCATACCCTCCCAGTTATCCGGAAACTCAACATACTCAAATAATGTGGCCAGGTTTTTTTCTTCAACAAATGAGGGTAGCCGTTTATTCAGCTTTGGAGAAAGAATGGTGGTCATTGGTGAAGCATCAAGAACCTGCATTCTTAACTGGTATTTGAAAAAGGATTTTAAAGTGGAAATTCTGCGGCTGATGGTTTTTGCCGTATCCCCTTTTTCTTTTTGAAAAGCCAGCCAGCTCCTGATAAAGGAAGCAGTTACTTCTTTCAGTGCAGGGTTATCAAAAGTGTTGTTCACATATTGAAAGAAAAGTTCCAGATCATCCTGGTAAGCACGAATGGTGTGGGGAGAATATCGTTTCTCAAATTTAAGATATTCAAGAAACGGGGAATATTGGATGTTGGTTTCAACCGGCATATAATACAGATAGCCGTAAAGTTAGTAAAACTCTGCGGCTATCAGCTATCTGAATGAATTGTAATTATATTTCAATCTTTCCGCTCTGGATCTGCTGCTTGTAGATCGCTTTGAGCACTACTGTTCTGCGACGAACAGAGGGTTTGGTAAAACTCTGACGCTCACGCAACTGAAGAAGTGTTTTACTTTTTTCAAACTTCTTTTTGTACTTTTTCAGAGCCTTATCAATGTTTTCGCAATCTTTAGAATCAATAATTAACATATATACCCCCTTAATAATTTGAGGCGCAAATATAAGCAGCTTCCACCAATCAGCAAAACATAAAATACAAGTTTAAATAAAGCGGATTAATTTGCAGCCATGTTTACAGGTATTATAGAAGCCACAGGTACCGTGCTTTCTGTGGAAGAAAACGGAACTAACAGGGTGTTTTGGATTGCTTCCCCTGTTTCAAATGAATTAAAGCCTGACCAGAGTGTTTCGCATGAAGGGGCGTGCCTTACTGTTGAAGAGGTGAAAGAAGGAAGACACCGGGTAACGGCTATTAAAGAAACCCTTCTCAAATCCACGCTTGGTGAATGGTTGGCAGGCAGGCAAATAAATTTAGAACGATGCCTGCTGCTTCCGGCCCGGCTTGATGGCCATATCGTTCAGGGGCATACAGATACAGTTGCCACCTGTTTAAGAGCAGAAGATAAAGGCGGAAGCTGGGAATATGATTTTGAGTTTGAGCCGGGGCAGAACTACGAAAGCCTTATTGTTGAAAAAGGTTCCGTTTCATTAAATGGAACAAGTCTTACCATATTTAAGGTTTACAGGAACCGGTTCACTGTAGCCATAATACCTTATACGTATCAAAATACTTCTATTAACCAGGTGCAAGCAGGTTCAAAAGTCAATATTGAATTTGATATTATCGGGAAGTACATACTCCGCTACCAACAAGTACTTAAATTTTCGTAAAAATACGCAGGGTAAAATCGGCTATATACACCATTTTCTTTTAGATGCATCCTGCCTATCTTGCACTCAGGATAAAAGGATCAGCTACCCTAAAGAAAACAAAATGGCAGAAATTTCAATTATAGTACCCGTTTATAATGAGGTTGAACATATTCTCCCTCTTTATTACGAGTTAAAAAAACATCTTCCGCAGGATTTTGAATTGCTGTGGGTGGATGATGGCAGTACTGATGATTCGCTTGCCGAAATTGAACAGTTAAGTATGAGGGATGCCCGTATTAAGTGCATTATACTTACAAGAAATTTTGGGCAAAAAAGCGCTGTATCAGCGGGCTTTGACTTTGCAAACGGGAATACAATTGTTGTAATGGATGGTGATTTAAAACATCCCCCTTCTACTATACCTGCAATGCTGGAAAAAATTTCAGCAGGCTACGAAATTGTAAATGCCATCAACACAAAGCATGCAAAAACCTTTCGTTTACAAAGGATGATTATGGATGGGTATTACTCCTTTTTAAACCGCATCAACCCCGGCAGTAATGATAACGATATCACCACTTTTCGTGCCCTTAATCACAAAGTGATTGATGGTATTTACCAGTTAAAGGAAAAGAATCTTTTGATTGACAGCTTTTTTTCATGGGCCGGTTATAAAACCTGTTCTGTTGACTATGTGTGTGTTAAATGTAAACAGAAGAAAAAAAAATATTCCCGTGAAAACTTATGGTACGAAACCGTTAAAACCATCAATTCATTAAAGCCTTCAGCTAACAAAGTAATTTTTGTTTCAGGTTTTGTAACATTACTTGCAGCAGTTGCCGGGCTTTACCAAACATTAATGAGAATTAATTCAAATATGGTTACTGGTAATTCCGCAGTTATTATTCTTTTGGTATTATTTGCCGGCAGTATTGCATTGCTTCTTGGCAGCAAAAGGCAAAAAGGTAAAAAAACAAATAGCCGTGAAAAAAGAACCCCCCAATATTTAATAAAAGACATTATTGAGCAGGATGAAAGAAGTGCTTATCAATTTTCAACAGGATGAAACAGATAACCTCGTTTTCCAATACAAAATTCAACTGCTGAAAGAGGCTGTCTCAAAAGTAAAATGAAGGCTTTGAGAATCGCATAAACGAAAACTTTCTCCATCACCTTACCGAATAAAAAGAGGCTGTCTCAGACTTTTGAGACAGCCTCTTATACTTTATTTTTATCTCTTATCGCATTAAATACATCTTGCCATAACCATTATTGAAGAACTGATCGGTTCTGTCGCCCGTAGCTTTATAACGATCCAGTGAATTACCGTTGAGGTTGGTTAATACCCTGTACAGGTAGATACCATTTGCAAGTTTATTTCCAAACTGATCCGTACCATCCCATTTGAATTCAGTGATGTTCCTGCCGATACGGATAGGGCCGAGTTCATCTTTTGTGATTTCCCGTACTACTTTACCCGTAACTGTAAGAATTTGTATTCTTATATTTTGCGGTACTTCTGAGCCGGTTAATGTAAATACAAATGCTGTGGATGTTGTAAACGGATTAGGATAATTGAGCATGTTTGAAATCATCGGCTTGTTGATTACCTGGAAGTTGACCGTATATTCCAGTTCACCTGCTTTATTACCGCTCCTGTCAGTGCCCGAAACATATAAATCATAATACCCATCCTGCATGAGTTTGGGATAAAGATCAACTGTGGCAGTATTGTCACCATTATTAAGGTTTGAAGGTGTAAACCTTGCAGAGTCGCTACTTAGTTTATATTCCTTTATAGTTCCCCCAGGGAATTTTACGTTTACTTTCACGCCTGATGTATCATTCAGGGCAAGGAACCTGCTGTCATCTTTCAGCTTAATAACAATATGTGGTTTTGATGATACAATATCCCCATTAAGAATATGCGTTCCGTCAAAGGTTACATCCATCCAGGGGTTATAAGTATCACTTTTCACATAAAAATCTTTATAGATAAAGTTATTAAACAGAAGCTGCTCAGGCTGATCCGGAGCTGAAACATCAGGGTTGACTATAAAATACAAGAGATTTTGCCCCTGCAAATCTTTAGTGTCAATTCTGTATGATATTACAACTGAGTCGCCCGAAACCAATGGGCGCTTTTTGGGTAATGTAATATTTCTTGGAACACCGTTCCTGTCAGTGATAATCATTTTAAGTTTCAGGCTGTCAAATACAACATCACTTGTATTGCGGAAGGCAACTGAAAAGTCAATTGGTTCTCCCAGCTCTACTGTATCCTTCATGCTATATCTCAAATTGGGAGCAATGGCCCCTTCCGGAAAAGGAGCGCCTGTTAACCGCCAAAACTGCAACTGGAAAGGCGTTAAGCTTACAGGATCTGCGTTGTACATTTTCAGTTTCAAATAAGGATATTCAGTTGAGTTGATAAATGACAATGAAGTATCTTTTGCATTTCTTATAGTAGCTAATTTTGTTTCAGTACCGGCATTTGTTTTGCCGTAAATCTCAAAATAAGCAGTATCGCTGGATGCCTGGCCCCCGGGAAATACGCCGTCCCACGAAAAATTTTTCCATTCTTTAGCCGGACCCATCCATGGCGACTCAACTGCACCATTAAAGAGTTTTGCAGGGACATCTACCACCACATCAATATAATCATTTTCTTTTTCACCAATAAACTGACGTACGAATTGAGGGTTGCCCTTTTCATACACAAAAGCAAACGGGAGGTTTTTGGTGAATTTGTTAATATCAGTTAATCCATTTTTGATAAATGTGTGATAGATGCTTTTACCAGAACCGTAAACCAAGGTATCATTTTGCCATTGCTGGATAAATGCTGAGTTGGGCCCTACAAATCCTGCACCCTCACCTGTACCCTGGTTAAGAATTGCAACAACCGAACCGTCCGGAATAGAATCTTCAAGGAAAGCACGTGCCCTGTTTCTGTGATCCTGATTTTCCATAAAGAATTCAAAGTAATTCCTGTCATACCCAAGACAGTTAGAAGGTAAACTTCCGCTGCTGCCGTTGCCTCCGATCGTTTTATTAGTTACTACCTTTAAGGTTTTAGGCCGGAAAACATATATAGAGAACACATTAAAATAACATCTCCAGTTACCGACAATCTGCAAATCCAAAAACAAGTAATTAGTGGTAAAACCAAAGTGAGGAAACAGGCCTGTTTTAATCGCCATCTTCCGGTTAACAGTGCGATAGTCGAATGCACGGCTTATACTGTCGATGTAAATATCACTGTATTTATTATTTAGAAATTGAAAATAATGGGATTGATTATATCCTGTATCAGCAGCATTTCTGTAGATAAAACTGCTGCCGTTCCAGATAACAGGCGAAGCAGCATCCGGTTTCATTCCCGCCCTCCAGTAATAAACCGTATTATTTGAAAAGTTGACACCTGCAGGTTTAAAGCCAATAGAGCCGCCTACTGTGTTTACAGAATCAGCTTTCTTAAAGTTTGAATTGAATTGCTGAGTAGTATCAAGTTCAAAGTAATATTTCCTTAAGCTCCCGAGTGGGTTGGCGCTGGAAGCAAAATAAGTGATATTCTGCCTGTTTACGATGCTTAAGTTGTAAGGGAATGCTGGTCTTATTTCATCTTCAAAAATGAAAAATTCTTTTGTTACAGTATTATTGGTTTCGCATGTCTCATCATTTACATTCTGCGGATCAAGGGTTACAATAATTTTATTGCTCCCTTTATCTGTTAATGCATTAATGGGCATATCCAAAAGAATAGAGTCAGCATACTTTGGTGCAATAATTTTCCGGTCGTACACAGTTTGCCTGCTGCCATTGGGAAATTCCCTCTTTACTTCCACTCGCAGTGAATCATTAACAGCTTTTGCTAAATTTGATATTTTGATATTTAACTTAAACCTGTCCTCAGCAATTGATACAAACTCGGGCGAAACTTTTATCGAAGCTGCATCAATTGCAAAATCAGCTTTGGGGCGGTTGTAGAAAGTTACGGCAGGATCCCCATGCAGAGTAATTTCTTCTGCATGCAGGCGTACATAAGTATCATAAATACTATACTGCCTTATCAGCGTATCAATAGTATTTTTCATCATATTCCCCAGCGACTCACCATAAACATCGCTGGTAAACTGGTTATAAAATTCTTCTGTATAAAGATGAAGGTAGTTTACAATTCCCAAATGTGTACTGGCAATAAAAGCAATCGCCCCTTTATTAGGAGCAGCTAATACATATTTTTCTGATAAAATAAAATTACCATTGAACCTGGCGGAATCACCCAAAAACAGGTTACCTGCATTACATCCGTTCACAAAGAAAACAGGAAACTTACCTGTCGCTGGGTAGTTTTCCGGGTTATCAAGGTTAAACTCCAGGGTGCTGGCTGAGGAGTGCCCAAAATAAGTAAGCAATGAAAAACCATCACTAAACAATCTTCTTACAGTTTCACCTGAAAGTGTTTGAATACTTGTAAGCGCCGATTTCTGAAGTGTGTAAACATTTGCCCCAAAAAGCGTATCCTGTATCCTCGCTTTATAGCCGTTCAGATAATATAATATTTGTTCCCCCAGATAATCATTGGCACCTCCGACATGAAGTACATTTTTTTTCCAGAATTCGTCTTTGATATTGCAGGAACCATTTCGCTGCCAGGAGTCATATTGTTTTAACTTGTCCAGATAATCTTCCACTTCCGTTCCGTTTATCACATTCAGCCTGCCAACTGCAATTTTTGGAACAACATCACCATCTTCTGCAGTTAATATGACATCAGAAGCCGGCACTCCAAATGTGGGAACTAAGTTTAACCTATTAATAGCTGAGCGATTTTCAAGAGACCTCGCTGTGTGCGAAGCAACACCTTTTCCGATGATTAACGTATATTTTGGCTTTTGTGCAAATTTATCCCTCGTAAAACGGTAAAAGTTTTTAAGCGCCTGTGAATTGTTTTTTATGCCCCATCCAAACTGATCCAGCAATTCATTAATATCATAAATTTTTGCTGAAAAATTTCCACCGTTAGCGGAACTGCGGTATAGCCTGTATTGCTCCACCTGGTTTATGCCATTATCATCAAAGTAAACCTGCGGGTTAGATACAATCAGGTAATTGCCCTGATTTGCACTAAGGGAATAATTAACAAAATTCCGCTGCGTTAAACCTGTTATAGATCTGATTGCCGGATTATCAACTGATACCAATACCAGTTTACGGTTTGCTTCAGATGCAGGTAATACAACACGGTATCGGCCTCCTCCCAAATCCTGTGCAACAATCCTTAAACCATTAGTGAGGTCATATAAAACAGGTAATCCGCCTCCGGCATTGAAGTTGCTAATAACAAGGTTGTTCCCACCGCTGGCAGGAATTTCGAATGTAAAATTATTTTGCCCCCCAAAGTTAAACTTACGTGGATACCTCAAATCAAACATTCCTACAGCCATACGGTCAGTAGGTTCAGAAGAAACACCCTGAAAAGAAATGTTTGCAGTATTGGAGCTGAGTAAAGAAACAGGCACTGTAATTGTTTTCTTCAAATAATTAAAGTAATTCATTTCTGTATCTGAAAGTAATGTTCCATTAACAGTTACAGTAAACGATCTGGTATTTAAGGCCCGCCCGGCGCTTGTGTAATAAAGACTGGCATCACCGCCTGCGGGTTCTGTAAAAAGATTACTGTAATTAGCCGAAACAGTCTGTGAAGGCCTTACTTCAGAACTTGTATAACCTTCTGCCTGATCATAAGAAGCAGAATAAACATAATCTCCCGCAACTAAAGCGTAACCAGGGCTATAACTGGATCTATATCCCAATCGAATCGAATGAATGAAAAAAGGTTCAGGAGCCAACAGAGAGGAAATGTCATTTGTTATGGGGGTTAGCCTTCTATTACCCCCACTGTTATTGTAAGTTAGAAAATAGGTGGAAGAATCAGTAAACAAACTCACAACCGAATTTATTTGGTAATCCGGCTCCAGATACAATCTTTTTTCCCATTCACCATCATTCATTTCACCCCAAAATTCAATATATCCATCAGGGGACAAGGCGCCGGAAGATACAGATGTGTAAATAGGTACTTGCTGCCCATTGCGCCACAATTGAAAATTTTCTGCATTTACAGAACCAAGGCCGGCTGAAGCCAACTGTGACTGGTTAATACGGTAAAGGCCGTTTGCTGCTACTTTAAACTTGTAGTACGTTTTATTAAAATCAATCCATTCATTCATATAACTCTGTGCATGAAGAAAGCTCATGCCAAGAATTAAAAATGCCATTGAAAGTAAAATGCGTTTCATGCGATTCTGGTTTAATCTTTTTTAGCTTTGTTATTCACAAGGTCGAGACGTAGAGAAATAATATGTGTGTACAGTGGATTACTTTGATTGGCAAGGTTGGTAAAAGCATAATCTACATAAAAAGAGCCACCCAGTTTAAACCCTGCCCCGGCGCCGGGTTGATAAATCCAAACCTTTTTGCGGTTGAGCGTATCACCATCAGCAAATGTTTTTTGGAAATTGTAGATACCGCCTCTTACAAAAAATACATCTTTCAAATTTAATTCGGCGCCAATGCGTGGATCTCCGTTTACAGCTTCTGAGCTTAAAAGTGTATTTCGCTGCCCGTCAAATGTAAAATCAATATTAGCTTCTGCTTTGAGCTTTAATCCCTTGCCCAGCCGGAAATCATAAGCACCACCCACTATTAAACGTGGCGCCGTTAATTCTGTTGATTTGATCGGTATCTTGTTATTCGTTAAGAACAACACCTCTTTCTCACGTTCAGTAAAACTGAAACTCCAACTGTTGAAGGTTGTAGTAATATCTCTTGCAGAAATTCCAAACGCCCAGTTCTTGCCTTTCATTTGCATACCGGCATCCAAACCAAAACCCCATGAGTTAGCAAAAGTGCCCACTACACGGCGAATAACTTTTGCATTTACCCCAATACTTATGGTTTTATTCTCTGTTTCTTTTACTTTTTGCGCTACTGAAAGTAAAAAAGCCCAATCGGCGCTGCTGAAACTTTTGATATTAGCATAATTAATGCTGCCATCAGGTTCAATTAAGTACAGTGTATTGGGAATATCATCCACTGCAAAACGAAGAACTGAGATACCGATGGTTCTTTTGTTATTGGCAACCGGTATAGCCAAACTTCCAAAATCATATTTGCCAATACCGGCAAAATATTCAGCACGCATTAAAGAAAGCGAAGGGTTATTTTTTACACCAGTTAAGCCTGCAGGGTTCCAGTAACCTGCAGTAGCATCACTTACAGACGCTACCTGGGCGCCTCCCATGGAAAGCCCCCTTGCCCCTGCACCAATATTTAAAAACTCATTCGAGTAGATGCGAATTTGTGAAAAAGCGCTGATTGCCCCTAGCATAAGGGTAGCGGAAAGTAAGATGGATCGGGTAGTCATCCGGTCAGTTTTCAGATAAACAATTAGTTGTAAAGATGCTTTTAACACGGCAAGAGCTGCTTGTATTAACAAATGTAATCAATCTTTCAGCTAAATTCAAGCTTTGTTGAAGCACCCAATCTGAAAGAAACGCTGATTTTTAATGTTTATTGTTCCGCTTTGCAGAACAATAAAGCCGCTGCCCTACTTTTGCCCAAATTTCACTGAAACTCATGAATGTAACAGAAGAATTACGATGGCGGGGTATGATCCAGGATATAATGCCCGGAACAGAAGATCAATTAAATAAAGAAATGACCTCAGCTTATATCGGGTTTGACCCCACAGCTGATTCCCTTCATATCGGCAGCCTGGTGCCTATTCTTTTGCTGGTTCATCTGCAAAAGGCAGGTCACAAACCTTATGCCCTGGTGGGGGGCGCCACCGGCATGGTGGGCGATCCCAGCGGGAAAAGTGAGGAACGCAATTTGTTAAGCGAAGATGTTTTGCAAAAAAACCTGGCCGGTGTAAAAGCACAACTGGAAAAATATCTGGATTTTGATACTTCAAAGCTTAATGCCGCAGTGATGGTGAATAACTATGACTGGTTTAAAGACATGAGTTTTCTCACATTCATTCGTGATGTGGGTAAACATATTACTGTAAACTATATGATGGCAAAGGATAGTGTAAAGAAAAGACTGGAAGGGGAAACTGGTATGAGCTTTACAGAGTTCACCTATCAATTGGTACAGGGTTATGATTTTTACTGGCTCTATCAGCATAAGAACTGCAAACTGCAGATGGGAGGCAGTGATCAATGGGGGAATATTGTAACGGGTACTGAATTAATACGCAGAAAAACAGGTGGTGAAGCGTTTGCATTTACCTGCCCGCTCATTACAAAATCTGATGGTGGCAAGTTTGGAAAAACGGAAAAAGGAAATGTGTGGCTGGATGCAGAAAAAACAACTCCGTATCAATTTTATCAGTTCTGGTTAAATGCAGGTGATGAAGATGCTGAGAAATGGATTAAAATTTTTACACTGTTATCAAAAGAAGAAATATTTGATTTGATTGATTTGCATAAAGAAGATGCTTCAAAACGTTTATTACAAAAAAAATTAGCTGAAGAAGTTACAAGATTTATTCATGGCGAAGAAGCTTTGAAAGAAGCCATTGCAACAACTGAAAAATTATTTGCCAATCAAAGCGCACCTGCTGAAAGTTTAAGTGCAGACGACCTGGAAAGTATGGAAGGTGTAATAAAGATTGAATTTGCAAAAGAAAAAATAGAAGCAGGAATTGATGTGGTTTCCTTTCTTGCAGAAACAGGCATTTTTCCCAGCAAAGGTGAGGCACGAAAAATGGTGCAGGGCGGTGGCGTAAGTATCAACCGTAAAAAGGCAGAAGGGGCAGAGATGCAAATAACAACTTCATTATTGCTGCATCAAAAATATCTGCTGGTACAAAAGGGAAAGAAAAATTACTTCTTAATCAGAGTGCAATGAAACAATTTGTTCCCGTTTGGATAAAAGACTTACTAAAAAAATATTGCTGGCGGCTTGTTTTCAGCAGAAAGATGTACCGGTCAGGTAAGCTAAAAAATCTCGCCATTTTACAGGACTTACAAAAACAACCGGATGTTATCCCAGTCCTCAATGTTTTTACAAGTCATAATGAAGATGGTATCATTCAGTTTCTAATAGCAAAGCTTCCCGCACTTCAAAATCCTGTTTTTATTGATATTGGCAGTAATGATTGCATTAACAGCAATTGTGCAAATCTTGCCTTTCACCACCAATGGAAGGGTGTTTTTATAGATGGGAACCTGAAACTTATAAAGAGGGGAAAACATATTTACAATGCAGCATTACCTGAAAGAAAAGGTGAATTTGATTTTTTAAATATCATCGTTACTCCGGAAAACATTGACCTGCTTTTGAAAGAAAATCCTAAAAGCAAAAATGCAGATTTGCTTTCAATTGACTTAGACGGGAATGACTATCACATCTGGAACGCTATTAAAAGCATCAGCCCTAAAATTGTAATTACCGAAGTACAAATTGAAAAGGGACTGACAAAATTTATACCTGCTTACGAAAAAACTTTTGAAAAGTATGAATCAAATACGCCAAAAGGTGCTTCACCGCTTTCAATGATAGAACTTGCGAAATCAAAAGGCTATGAATTAGCAGCCTTCAATACAAAAGGGTTTAACCTTTTTTTTGTTGCCAAAAAATACAGCGGGAATTTTAAAATTATCTCTTCCGGGGATTTTAAAAAGCACTTTCATTTGTAACTTATTCCGCATCCGCCCGTTTTGGTATTAAAGCTCCTTCACCCAATAATCATTTCCTTTTTCACAAAAAAATTATTTGCCAATCAAAGCGCACCTGCTGAAAGTTTAAGTGCAGACGACCTGGAAAGTATGGAAGGTGTAATAAAGATTGAATTTGCAAAAGAAAAAATAGAAGCAGGAATTGATGTGGTTTCCTTTCTTGCAGAAACAGGCATTTTTCCCAGCAAAGGTGAGGCACGAAAAATGGTGCAGGGCGGTGGCGTAAGTATCAACCGTAAAAAGGCAGATGCTATTGATATGAAAGTGGATACCACGCTCCTGCTGCATAACAAATATATACTTCTGCAAAAAGGCAGGAGAAACTATTATTTGATTAAAGCAGTTTAGTAAGACTGAATCACTTTCCACATTTCCTGTGCCACCAATAAATTTCCTTTGGCATTCAAATGCACACGATCAGTGGTGAGAATTCCTTTGTCAGCGTTTTCTTTATTGTTCGCCAGGTTATAATCAAGAAATGCTTTGCGGAGATCCACCAGCTGAAGTTTATTGACCGCAGCAATTTTTCTGATGATAGCACTGTATGCATTTAAATCTCCATCCTGCGGGTTACTGAAATCTGTTTTTTCACCAATAACCGCAGGTGTACACATGATCACTTTTATGTTTGCTTCTTTCAGCTTGTCAATAATAGCCTGGTAAAATTTTTCAAACTTATCAGGATCAGTACCTGTTCCAAAAAGGGATTTATGCCATACATCATTCACTCCCACATAAATCACCACCGCATCAGGTTTTTTTTCCAATACATCTTTTTGCATACGCAGGTACAAATCATACACTTTATTGCCACCAATACCGGCGCCCGCAAACTCAAATTCATTTCCTTTATTCTCTGATTTACAGATACTGTCTGCTAATGTAATGTAACCGCCCTTTTCAACACCGGCCTGTGTTATAGAATCTCCGAAAAAAATAACTTTTGTTTTTTTAAGCTGTATCATACTTACAAGGAAAAGGCCTGTGAGCAAGAGGAATAATACTTTCATCAGTTTTGTTTAGCACAATATAATAAGAAAATAACTGCATGACTGGCTGCAACAGGATATTGAAACACTATTCCACATCTACCCTCTTGGGTATTAAAGCACCTTCTCGGGCTTCCATTAAAAATTTACGTTCATTGACTATATAGCCATTTCCCTTTTCACAAAAATGAACCAGCAGATTTTCAACGCTTACAGGATTTCCTTCGGGAATATCGCCAATATTGGAATGAAGGATATTATGACCATCAATAATAATTACCAGTCCGCTTCCAATGGCTTCCATTTTATTTCCACCGGTAATAAGCATGCCGGTATCTTCACCCAAACCAATACCGATTAAACTGGGGTTGCTGGCTACTGCCTGCGCCAGGCGTACAAAACGCCCACGTTTTTCAAAATGAGAATCAATAATTACTGTATTAATAAACCCAAGCCCGGCAGTAATCTTTACTTCGCCTTTCAAATGTGCACGTGCTGCATTGCCTTCATAAATCATGGTTTGACTCATGGCCATAGCGCCTGCACTGGTTCCTGCTATTAAAAAATTTTCGTTTTGATAACGTTCTTTTAAAATGCGCAGAAATTCCGTACCACCATCTGTTACACTTAAACGCATTTGATTACCACCACTGAACATTACCGCATCACATTGGCGGATACGTTCCAGGTATTCAGGTATGGATGTATCCTGCCGGTTACGTATATGCATGATACCGATATTGGTACATCCAATTTTACCAAAAGCATTCATATAGTTTTCGCCCACTTCATAAGGAATAGTAGATGCTGTAGTAATAACTTCAATACGTGCATCTACACCTCCTGCTTCTTCCACCACACGGCGGAGAATACCCAATTCAAAAAAGTTGAGATTGTTTCTGTTGATTTCGCCTGGTTCTAAATCAGTGCCCTTATCTTCTGCACCACCTATGGCTATGAGTTTTCCTTTGGGATACTGCAAAGCAAGTAATTTATGATTGGGTACAAAAATAAAGGAATTGACATTGATAAAGCGGAGTGATTTTCACAGGATTTATCCACGATGTTCAACAAATTTGACGGCAATAGTTTGAAAGAAACGCCTGAAATAATGCTGTATTGAAAATTATTTTACCGCCGCTAAAAGGGGGGCGCTGCAAATAAAGTTGAATACTGTTGATTCAGCACAAGAGTCAGGACGCTTAAGGTCTCGATGCCGACCAAAGCGTCGGCATGCAACGCCCATGCAGTTGAAAGCAGCACGTCAGTTGGCTACATAAAAATTCTCCTTCGTTAAAGCTACGGCGTATGAAGAAAAAAACTATCTTCCACACTTAACTGCTTAGTATGAAAATATTAGAGATCAAAGTACTTCGTGGGCCTAATTACTGGAGTGTGCGCCGCAACAAACTCATTCAGATGAAACTCGACCTGGAAGAGATGGAGCAACGGCCCACCAATCATATTCATGGTTTTCGTGAACGCCTGGAAAAAATGTTTCCAAGTATGTACAGTCACCGGTGCAGTGTGGGGCAACCGGGCGGTTTTTTTCAGCGTGTGGATGAAGGCACATGGATGGGTCATGTAATTGAACATATTGCACTGGAGTTACAAACACTTGCGGGCATGGATACCGGTTTCGGACGCACCCGCACACCCGAAGGTGAAAAAGAAGGCGTGTATTATGTGGTATTCAGCTATATGGAAGAAGATGCAGGTGTGTATGCCGCAAAAGCAAGTGTGCATATTGCACAATCATTAGTTGATGGCGCCAGTTATGATGTAAAAGAAGACATTCAAAAATTAAGAGAGATACGTGAAGATACAAGGCTGGGGCCTTCTACAGGATGTATTGTAGATGAAGCAGCCAAACGGGGTATCCCTTATATCCGTTTAAACAAACAGAGTTTGGTGCAATTGGGGTATGGTGTGAACCAAAAACGTATTCGTGCAACTATCGCATCCACTACATCTAACATTGCTGTTGATATTGCATGCGATAAGGAAGAAACAAAAATGTTGCTGGAAGCTGCTGAAATTCCTGTGCCAAGAGGAACCGTGGTGCGTACCGAAGCAGGACTGGATGAAGCTATTGCCAAATTTAATTATCCATTAGTGATAAAACCCATTGATGGTAATCATGGCAAAGGCAATACCACCAATATTACTACAAGAGAGCAGGCCCAAAAAGCATTTGAAGCTGCCCAAGCTTACAGCCGCAGTGTAATTGTTGAACGCTTTATTACAGGTTTCGATTTCAGATGTTTGGTCATCAACAATAAATTTATTTGTGCCGCCTTACGCACACCTGCCAGTGTGGTGGGTGATGGTGAACACAATTTACAATGGCTGGTGGATGAAACGAATAAAGATCCACGCAGAGGTTATGGTCATGAAAAAGTATTAACACAAATTACCATTGACCAGTTTACACAAAAGATGCTGGATGATGCTAAAATTACCCTGGACTATATTCCCCGAAAAGGTGAACGTGTTTTATTAAAACCCACCGCCAATCTTTCAACCGGCGGCACCAGTACAGATGTAACAGAAGAAGTACATCCAGCCAATATTTTTATGTTTGAACGTATTGCAAAAATTATTGGTTTGGATATCTGTGGTATTGATGTGATGGCAACAGATTTACGTTCTCCTGTTTCGGAAAATGGTGGCGCCATACTGGAAGTAAATGCTGCACCCGGCTTTCGTATGCATATTGAACCGGCTGAAGGTTTACCCCGCAATGTAGCCGAGCCGGTGGTGGATATGTTATTTCCTAAAGGAAGTGCCGGGCGTATTCCCATTATAGCCATTACTGGCACGAACGGAAAAACAACTACCACACGTTTAACTGCACATATTGCAAAGAGTGCAGGCAAGAAAGTGGGATATACTACCAGCGATGGTGTGTATATTCAAAATCAACTGATGATGCGTGGCGATTGTACAGGGCCTGTATCATCACAATTTGTACTGAAAGATCCCACCGTTGATTTTGCTGTGCTGGAATGTGCAAGAGGCGGCATATTAAAAGCTGGCCTCGCATTTCAAAACAGTGAAGTGGCTGTTGTTACCAATGTAGCAGCAGACCATATTGGTTTGGGTGGCATCAACACTGTTGAAGCCATGGCAAAAGTAAAAGCAGTGGTACCCGAAACTGTTTTTCCGCATGGCTTTGCCGTGCTGAATGCAGATGATGATTTGGTGTACAAGATGAAGCATGATTTAAAATGCAAAATTGCTTTATTCAGTATGGATGAAAACAATCCACGCATTAAAGAACATGCCGCTGAAAACGGGTTGAGCTGTGTGTATGAAAACGGTTATGTTACTATTATGAAAGGCGCCTGGAAAATACGTGTGCTTCCTGCAAAAGATATTCCGCTTACGTATGAAGGCAAAGCTGTGCATAACATTAACAACTGTTTACCGGCGGTACTCAGCACGTATCTTTTCCGTGATATTACTATTGATGATATACGAACAGGTTTGCAAACATTTATACCCAGTGAAAGTTTAACTCCCGGGCGTTTGAACTTTTTTCATTTTAAAAACTTTACCATACTCGCCGATTTTGCACACAACCCGCATGGATTGAAATTGCTTTGTGATTTTGTGAGCAAGCTGGATTATAAAACACGGATCGGTGTTATCAGTGGTACCGGCGACAGGAGAGATGAAGACATCCGTGAACTGGGTGAAATAAGCGGCCGGTATTTTGATGAAATCATTATGCGTTGTGATAAAAATTTGCGTGGCAGAACAGCAGAAGAAATTATGGACTTGCTGGAAGAAGGCATACGCAAGGCAAATACTTCTGTTCCTGTAATAAAAATTGCCAGCGAAAATGAAGCGCTGGAATATATTTATGCCCACCCTAAACCGGGAGCGCTTTATACCATTATGTGTGATGTGGTAGCGGGCGCTATTGATAAAATAAAGGAATTAAAGGCAAGAGAGGAAAACGCTTAATAGTATCTGCAAAAAAAGAATACAAAAATCCTTTTGGCGCAAATAGTTGATTGCCCTATTTTTGCAGCCCCGAAAGGGAAAACGGATTGCCCGATAGTATAATGGTAGTACGACAGATTTTGGTTCTGTTTGTCTTGGTTCGAATCCAGGTCGGGCAACAATAAAACAAAGCTGCTGATTCACAGGCAGCTTTTCCTTTTAAGAACCTAAATTCAAATTTATGTTAAGGAAAGTATTGTTTTCGTTTGCTGTGTCATTTATTTCTGTTTCTGTTTCAGCACAGATCCAATACATTATTGGAACAGGTTTAAACGCCTCCAATATACGTTCGGCTCAAATTGACAGTAATAAAACTGTGTTAGGCCCAACGTTTTCTTTTGCGGCCATCATACCTGTTGGCACCCTTCAGTTTAAACCTGAAGTACAATACAGCCAGCGTGGTTATGTAATTAAAACAGGGAATGTGGGCGGTAATATCAATTTTTCCAGCAAATTCAAACAGGTGATCAATTATATTGAAGTGCCCCTGGAAATAGTGTACCCGGTAAAAACAGGAAGCGGGCATTTTATGATTGCGGCCGGGCCGGTAATCGGGTTTGCGCTAAGCGGTAAAACAACAACCACCCTTACACTTGTTGGTAACAGGGATGAAAAAGTAAAAAATATTGATTTCGGAAGTGGCCCTGCACAATTAAAAAGTCTTGATTACGGCGGCCGCATCAACCTCATGTATGTTTTTAATGGAGGATTGCTGCTTAAGGCAGATTATAATTACGGCTTTAGTAACCTCAGCAATAACAATACTGAACAATATAATACCAGCATCGGTTTGGGCATTGGTTATGTGTTTGGCAGTAAAAAGAAATAATTTACTGAAAGATAATTTAAACCTAACGCTTGCAACTCTCAGAGGAGTTTTATACCTTATCAAAAAAAAGTTATGAAACTCCTTTCTCTTTTAGTGTTTGTTTGCATTGGCAGCAATTGTTTTTCCCAATGCAACAAATTCTTTTTCCTTCAAAATAACAAACCGGTTACCATGCAAATGACCAATAACCGTGGCTAGGAAACCGGAAAGATTGTTTATAAAGTAAGCAATGTAACGGTGCCGGCTCCACTGTAAACCAGGAAAGATTTGACGCACAGGGCAAGAGTTTGGCCTTGTAAAATCAAGCAGTAAACAGGGCGATACGCAGATTGTAAGTATTGAATAATACTGATGCTTAAAAATATTTAACCGGCAATCAGTTTCAAAAACTCATCTTTTTTTCTCCGGGCCACATCAATGGTTTCACCGGTTTGTAAAACCACCTGGCCTCCTTCGCCACGAATATATTTTTTAATATAATTGAGGTTGATGAGATGCGAATTGTGCACACGGTAAAACCGGTAGGGCGCCAGCATATCTTCAAAATCTTTCAGCAGTTTGGTTACCAGCATGGTTTTGCCGTCACTTAAAAACAGTTTGGAATAATTGGAGCTCGATTCAATATGAATAATATTTTTAATAATAATAAATTCAAGCCCCTCACCTGTTGGTACTGCAATTTTATCTTCCTGGCTTTTTGATTCAGAAAGCGATTGCCGGAGTATATCAAGTTTTTCCCGGGTTGATGATGTACGTTCCTTTGCCAAACGTTCTACTGCATTTTGCAAATCCTTAATGGCAATGGGTTTGGTTAAGTAATCAAAAGCGCTGATGCGGATAGCTTCCACCGCATAATGATTGTACGCAGTGGTGAAAATAATATCAAAATCATAACTGCCCAGTTCATCCAGCATTCTGAAACCGCTCATTCGTGGCATTTCAATATCCAGAAAAATTACATCCGGTTTGTGATGACGGATCAGCAGCAACGCTTCCTCGGGCTGCTGCGCTTCAGCTATTACTTTTACATCGGGACAAAACTCAATAAGTTTTTGTTTTAAGTTTTGCAGGCTGCTCAGCTCATCATCCACCAGTATTGCTTTTAGTTGTTCCATATTACATTGCTTTTATGTTTATTTCCACTTTTGTTCCGGCGGGTTCGTTGTTTTCATCTGTTAAATCTGTAAAGCAAATAGCCCCTGCTGCTTGTTCTGTTTTATTAAAATGGGCAATCCTGTCTTCTGTAATTTGCAAACCAACACTTTTATGTTTGGGTTTATTTTGCAAATTATACTCGGTTGACTGTTTACGCCCCACTCCATTATCCTGTATCGTGTATTTTATTTTTTCCCCTTCTAAAGCAGCTGTTACTGTTAATTGCAAATCTTCATGATTACTGTGGGCAACGCCGTGTACAATGGCATTTTCAAGGTAAGGCTGAATTAATAAAGAAGGCACCCGGTAATCTCCCTGCAGCAACTGCGGGTCAATATGCGTATGATAACTGAACTTGTTATTAAAACGGAGTTGTTCCAGCTCAACATACAGTTTCAGCACTTCCATATCTTTTGCCAGGGGCACCACATCATTCCGGCTGCTTTCTAAAATGCTGCGTATCAATTTTGAAAATTTGTTCAGATAATCACTCGCCTGCCTGCGGTCGTTTTGCATAATGAAATTTTCAATGCTGTTAAGACTGTTGAAAATAAAATGCGGGTTCATTTGCGAACGCAGCACCTGTGTTTGCAGCTCGGCTTTTATTTTTTCTGATTTTATTTTATTTTTTTGAATACGTTGATAGAAAATAATACCAAAAATGGTCAGCAGCATTAAAAACCCTGCCAGGTAAAAGAAAAGAGAGCGGCGGCTGTTCTGCAACTGCAGGGTTTTAATATCATTATCTTTTTTAAGCAGGGATATCTGCTGTTCTTTTTGCAGTGTTTGATAACTTATTTCCAAATCGGCCATTTCCATTTTCGTTTTTTCATTGGTCATAGAATCTTTCTGCTGTATAAACCGGCCCTGGTAATAAAAGGCAGTTTTATAATCATTGAGTTTTTCATAAATATTGGCGAGCCCCTGCAATCCCACAGTTATCAAAACTTCCTGTTTGTCTTCTTTGGCAATTTGTAAGCCCTTCAGCAAATTTTCTTTTGCCCCGCTGTAATTGTGCAAAGAAGAATCAAGATTGGCAAGGCTATAGTATGTTTTGGTAAGGTTCCACCGGTCGCCATTTTCAGTTAATGCTGCTATATTTTTTTTAAGTAAACTACCGGCAAGTTCATATTTTTTCTGGCCTGAATAAATATCACCCAGTACCGAATTAAGAACAACCTGCTGCCGTGTATCATTAGTTTTAATGGCCCTTTCCACTGCTATTTTGTGATAAATGAATGCTGAATCAAATTGCCCGAGGTTGGTATAATAAGTGGCAATGTTGGAAGCAGTTTGCATATAGGGCATATTTACATCCGCCAGGTATTGCAGCCCTTCTTTTGCATACTGAATGGCTTTGACATCGTCCCCGGATTCATCATAGAGTTCTGCCATATTAGCTAATGCTAATCCAAGCCCCCGGAAGTTGCCATTTTTTCTATTGCCGTTAATGGCTAGCTGGTAATAACTGATGGCTGTTTTAAACATGCCAAAATACTCATATACAGATGCAATATTTTGTGACAATGAAACTCTTTTGGGAGAGGATTCGGGCATTGTATCAATAAATGCTTTCAATGTATCTAAGTAAGCAAAGGAAGAATCTTTATTCCCCATTTCAGAATAACGTTCCATAATTTCTCTTATGGAAAAAACATTATACTTCCTGTTTCTGTCAGGAAAGTAAGGAGGTACTTTTTTATAATAGGCAATGGCGCTGTCCGGCTTACCGTATTTATAAGTGAATGCCTTGCCAATAAAGAAATTAAAAATGCCCTTCATTGTATCTACATTGTTTCTTTGCGCCATTTGCAAACCCTGCCTCGCCCAATCAAGCACATAAGTAAGCTGGTCTTCATCAAGCGAATCGTTGATGGCTTTTACCAAAAAACGCATGCGGGCAGTATCGGTGGATAAAGAATTGTATGCTGCCGGGAATGATATAACCGCCTGTGATATACAGTGAGAATTTATTGATATAATGAAAACAAAACACAGCATGGCTGAGCCTGCCTGCTGACTGATTTTCCGAAACCTGGTTTTCTTTTTTGTTTTCACTTTTATACTAAATTAAATACCCTGAATTTGAATTTTCTTTTGCAAAGAGCTGCATTTTCATTTTGTTTCTGTAATAATAACTGTTGCCGGTTTGCTTAAAATACTTTGATTCCTTTCATCTTTAAAAATTGCCTGTATGGCATACTGAATAGTTGCTCCCTTTAGTGTATTTGTATAATCAATAAACGATTGTTCTGTACTTAATACTGATTGATACTTAGCTAAGGGCTCACCATTAACTGAACGATAAATTACGAAAAAATATTCACCGCTTTGCCGGTACTGCCAGTTTAGTTTTACTGATTTTGTTTTTGAATCATATTCTGCCGTAAATGTTGTTATGGCCGGCTGCATTGGCAATGTTCTTATAATGGCATTTACAGAAAAGGATTTGGCCGAATGCAGGCTGTCTTCGTCAACCGCTTCTGCTGCATATTCATATTTCACCAGTGGTTTTGTTCCCGCATCTGTAAAATGGAAACCTCTCTTATCCGGCTCGTGTTTTCTTTTTTCTATTACCTGCCAGTCGTTCTTTGCATCTTTGCGGTAAATAATATATGCAACTGCATCATCGCTGGGGCTGTTGATGAAATCTATTTGCACACCTGCCGTATCAACATATACTTTTTCTGCAACGGGTGGTACCGGGGGAACAATATCCGGTTTTTTTAATTGAATGGTTGCTGAAAATTCTGAATGGTTATTATTTTCATCCACTGCGGCAATTTTATACCAGATATTTTTAGTGAGCGTTCTTAATGTAATGGAGTCAATAAAATTAACAGCGCTGTCCGGCTCTGTAGTTACCTGGGTAAATACATGGTTGGCAGCATTTGCATAATACACTTTATACCCTTTAATATCTTCTTCACTATTTCTGTTCCAGCTTAAATAAACAAGGCCGTTTTTATCAATACGTCCTTTTAATCCTGTTGGAGCAACCGGTGGTGTATTATCCGGCACCAAACCCATTGCCGGAACAGAAGAAGAAATATTATTAGCTGTATCAACGGCTACTACCATGTAAAAATTGCCGCCGTGTGCATAAGCGTTTTCGTCGGTAAATTCGGTTGCGGTAACGGGCAGCAGTTGTTTGTTCAATGTTTCATAAGGGCCGTTGATGGTTTTAGCCCTTGTAATGTAATACCCTTTACAATCAGGTTCAATACTGTTTTTCTTCCATAACACTTTAATTTTTCTGTTGCTGATAAATTGAGGATTGAGCATATCCGCTGCAACAGGCGGCGTCATATCACGGCCTGCTATCGTTACTGTGTTTGAATAACCACTTATCTCTGCAAAGGCATTCATACCACGTAACCTGTAAGAATAATTTTTATAATTCTGCGGGAGGCTGTCAATAAAAACATGTTCTGTTTGCAGCATAGCAAAAACTCTTGCCTTCGTACTGTCTTCTTTTAATAAAGCAGAATCGGGCCCTGATGTAATAAATGGTATTTTATTTAAGGCAGTAAAGTTTTTTCCATCCTCACTTCTTTCAATATAATACCCGCTCCAACTGTCTGCCCCATTTCTGTTCCAGTGCAGTTCGCCCATACGGTCTGCAGCTACCGCTTCGGTTATTACAGGTACAGCATTGATGGTTGCGGGATTATTCGCTATCAGTACAATTCCCGTATCAATTACACCCTGTGTTGCCAATGCAGCAGGTACAATGCGGTAAATATAATTACCGCCTTTTTTTACCTGTTTATCAGTAAACCTTAATGCCGCAGCTACCGCCACATTGCCATCGTAGTCAGATGCCTGTAATGCAAAAGCATACCTGGTGTCTGTAACGTTCGCCCTGTCAACAATGCCGGGTTGCCCCTGCCTGATATTGGTTTCAAAATTTTTTCCATACAGGCATTGTGCCGCCACTGCTGCATTGGTGTTAGACGGGGCAAAACGGGCTTTAAATTTTTCAAGCGGATAGGGCTTTAGGGCATCAGTTGTTAGCCATTGTTTACGTGGATTATCTTTTTCGGTTAAATCAATCCTTTCAATTTTATACCCGATGATATTTAATTTATACCATGCCCATGATTTATCAGGAGCCCAGCGCAGTACAACAGAATCGCCATACGCTTTTGCGATTACCCTTATTTTAGCCTGTAATATTATTTTTTCCGGCTGCACTTTTTTTTGCGCTGATGCAAAAGAGCACAAGCAAATAAAAAAAGGAAGCAAAATCGTTTTTATTATTTTTTTCATCATTACTGATTTTTAATAGCTGAATGTTTTAGTTATGCCACTGCTTTGCATATCACCGGCTCTATATCCAAACCGCATATTCCTGTTTCCTTTCGGATAAGGGCTAAACTGCATTGCCTTCAGGTTATTAATGATGCTCATGTATTTGGGGTCAGAATACAGGTAATAAAACTTATTCCACGGCATTGTGATATAACCGCCCAGGCTGTTGTAAGCAAAATCAACATTACCATACATATTACCCAGGAGGTTCTCAGCCTTTTGAGGTGAATAGTTATAAAATGCACCGGCATTAAGTGATACGGCATAGGCAAAATCTTTCATGAGCCTGAAATCTTCCAGTAAATATTTTTCCCTGTCCCAGATGATGGATTGGTAGCCAAATGAAAATGACTGGTTCATGTTTTTATTTACATTATTTATTGGAAGCATCATCATAAATCCTCCGCCCGAACTTACCTTAGGCGAATTGGATGGAGGCATTGGTTCTCCTGCCTCTGTTGCATTTAATGGCTTATCGGCATACAGCCCTTTCAGGTCAAATGTTTTTACCGGTTTACGGTAATCCCTTATCCAGTTAACACCAAATTCTGTGATTACCTGTTTTAAGTTTACCATAAATGCATTGGTATAAATATTATCATTGACGAACCGGTCGTTCTGCTGGTTATTATCCCATGGAATATCCATATTGAGCAGAGCAGGATACCAGGTGCCGTTAGGTGAACTGAAACCTTTTGTTTCATATTCATCAAAATGTTCCGTTGCCATGGCATCATTGGTTATTACAAGTGTATTATTCTTTTTGCCGGCGCTCCAGTTACCCATAGCATTGATTTTATCAGCAAGCGTATTGAACTGGCTGGTGCGGAAATACATTATATAAATGGGCTTAGGTATTTTAATAGCTGCCGCCACAACCTTATTTGTTTTTTGTTCGGCCTGCACCCCTTTGATGTTTACAACACTCATGCTGCTTTGTGTTTTCAACTGGGTTAAAACAGTTGATTGCACCATCATACCGCTTTTAGGTGTTGACCAGAATTCTACTTTATAAGCAGTATTGTTTTTAAGTGATGATGGCAAATTGTATTCAATATTTTTATTTGTCTCATTCCAGGTAAAGCCTGCTTTAATCGTATCTGTTGTGCCAACTGCAATAAAGTTCATCGTGTAATTTTTCAGTGCATAGATGCCCTGCCCGTTACCATTGAGCAGGTCATCATCCGACATTACTAAATGAATTTTTGCTTTGCCGTTGAATTCATTTTTTAATACATAACGCTGTTTGTTTACAGGATAACTAAAAGCAACGGCCTCATCGGTAATAACATCAGGTTTTGGTCCGGTACGAAAACCGAATGTTTCTGTTTGTTCTACCGGCATTTTTTTACCTTCTTTATCATTGAACGGCGCATCCCATCTTTCTTCTTTTTCGAAATACTGTTCAGCATAACAAATTATTTCGCCTGTATAATTGCTATTACCATCTAAAACCTTATCTCTTTTTAATATTACGGAACTGTTGTCGTTTTGATATTCCAACCCGGCGCTTTCTACAGGCTGTGTTCCATTCTTCAACAGGCGGAATGATTTTATTTTGAAACGGAAGAAACGTATTTCGCCTGTTTCTTTTCCGTTGGTTGGTGGTACCGCTATTTCGTATGTTTTATCTAATCCCAAATTAGAAGCTGCATAAGGCAGGGCATATACACTTTCTTTATTTCCTGTTGGCCCTTTATCAGAAATAATTTTTATATCTCTTAACGGGTCGGGATTGGGATAACATTTATCTCCCATTGTAAAATGAGTTTGGGTTGAAAATTTAATAATGCCCAGTACGTTTCCTTCAAACCTGGCTGTTCCATCCAGCCAGGTGGGATTAGGCAAACCGGCAGATAAAACTGCTCCTGTCATAATACTAAGTAAAGGAATATCCCCTTTGTAAAACCAAACATCTAAATGCACACCGGCTTCTAATTTTAGGTAAGCATATAACTGGCCCAGTGCATACCAGTTTTCCCAACCGGCTGATTGGCCGCCGCATTGAAAATCAGTAAAGTTTTTTAAGGCCATATCAAAACCAACAATGGCTTTTCCTTTGGCATAAAATATAGCTGCCTGAAATTTTAATAACGCATCTACCCTGGCGCCAAACATCAGTCCATTGCCATCAGCTTTATTCATACTGTTGATCAATGCATCAACAGATGGGCTTCTTCCAAGCCCTGCCGCAGTTATCTCTGCCGGCAAATCAGGTAAGGATGGATTAATTAAAGTGCCCATTTGAAAATAAGCAGTGGCGCCTAAATAAAACCGAAACACACTTTCATCATTACCAATATCAACCAGTTTAATGCTTACCCTGTCAGCATAAGGGTCGCCTATTTTAAAATACCATCCATCCGGCCCTGCATGCATACCAATAGGAATAGTAGCCTTTATTGTAGCAAACTTTCCTTCTATTAATGCATTGAGCGAAAAAGTTTTTGTAGGAAAATCATAAGCCATTTTCACATGACCGGTTA
This sequence comes from Chitinophagaceae bacterium, assembly GCA_019747705.1. GTDB lineage: Bacteria > Bacteroidota > Bacteroidia > Chitinophagales > Chitinophagaceae > Lacibacter. The sequence goes on from JAIEQM010000160.1 coordinate 26,688, forward strand.
CAATTGCCTTGTCATTCTCCGGTGGATTGGTAAATACATATACATCGCCGGTGAGGCTGAGATTTTGGAATGCTCCATTTTTCATTTCGGCGCCCATGGTAACTTTTGCGTTCATTGCTTTGGGGCCTGCACCACTGGTTAATGATATCAATACCGTTGCCCGTAAACCAAAGGAATTTTCGTCGGGAATAAATTGTATGCCCGACATGGATTTCCCGGGTGTAGAATTGTTCGCAATTGTTTTGGCAGACATTTCATTGTCCTTTGGCGGTTCATTCAATAATTTCATATTGTAATAAGCGCCACCACCAAAACCTTTTATACCAATTACGCCAACAATCGGCACAGGCTGAGCAAACTGTGCACAGGCATCAATATACCAGTAATCAAAATTATTTACGTTGCCAAACTGTGCGGTTGCTTCAATCTTTATCATGGGGAATGTTGCTTCCACATGGCCTTTTATACCATCGCCGTAGGTTTTGTCTTTATCATAAAACGCCAGCCATCCATTTATTTTTACCGGTCCTGCATCCCCTTTTAATTTAATTGAATCGGCAGATACGCCACCGGTTACTTTAAATTTTGGGCGGTAATCTTCAGTATTCAAATCAAAGTTTGCCTCGCCATATATTTTTATTGAAGTAGATGCAGCCAATACCGTTTTATCAGCACCGCCAATGCCCATAAAAATATCCAGCTTAAATCCTGCTTTTACAGAAGAGCTGATATCAACATAAGGAACTATTTTATCTAAATTAACCGGGAAACCGGCAACACTTTTTTGCGGACTTGCAAATGCCCACCTGCCGGGGCTCATCCAAAATTCTTTTTTCTTTGTTTTGATATTACGATTAGATATACCTAAACTGTCAAACTTAACGGCTTCAAATTTTATGGCCGGTGTACCGCTGGAAAGAATGATACTGATATCACCGTTCAGCAATGCAGTAACAGATGCACCAAAGGCATCTCTTTTTACTTCAACATAAGAAGTTGGCTTTAACTCAACCGAAGCCTTCCATATATCCCAATTCATTTTTGCCGATGGCTTTACAACAAAGGCATACTGCAGCGAATCTTTTTGAGTATGCATGTCGCCGGAATAATCCAATGGAGTGGTACTAATGGGAAGTACTATTTGCCCATCCATTTTGCCACTGGTAAAAGTGCTGCCGGTAATATCGAGTTCAATATTTTTTAATGAAAAACCCCAGCCACCAAGATTACCGGTAGATATATCAATGACATTGGTTCCTTTTACAAAAACGCTTAAACCCTGGTCATCAATAATGAGGTTGCTGGCCGTAAAATCAGTACGTTCCCCTTTCTTTTGATTAAATGTTTTAAAATCTTCCGGCAGCAGAATTTTAAATTCTTTCATATACACACCTTCAAAATCATTTCCTTTTTTCACTTTTGCGTTGGAAGGATAGGTGAAGCCCTCGGGGTTGGCTTTGATGGAGTGATCGTAATAAATAGTGGTTGGGCGAAAACTTAATCCTTTTGTATCTGTGAGTTGAAAATTGGGTACTTCAATGGCCGCCATCCAGTCGTTCCAATTGGCAAACTGAAACTGTATTTTTGAAACCACCGGGCCATCCTGTATTTTACCATCATCATCCTCGGGCACCATCAGGTTTTCAGGAAAACTTATCTCTGCCCTGGCCATTACTTTTTCCAGCTTACCATTTTTAATGTTTACATAAGTTCCCTTTGCGGTGTCGGATGCACTGCATCCTTTAAATTTAAAATTCCATTTATTGCCTCCGCTTCCCAAATCAAAATCCCTGTCGTTGGGAAAATACAAGGTGCCGTCACTAATCACAGTTCCCACGGGATTGATGCAAAAATTTGTTCCGGCCAAATTCAGCCAACTGTTGGCTTTTGGGTCAGCATCCGGTACATTAAAACCGGTGAGCAAATTCATGTTTGTTCCCGTAGGTGCAAAACTAATAGCCATGATAGCAAGGGTAACATGTGTGCCGGCAATATCATTATCCAAACCCAAAGGCAAATCTATAGGTACATTACCCAATAACTGGTTCATCATTTTCGCCTTGCTGTTAATAAAATCGGTAACGTCTTTATACACTTTATCGTTGGCTGCTTTTAAGGCACCGGCAATATCATTGGCTTTGGCAACAGGCGTCCAGGTATAGGAGCCCGGTTCAGTAGTTGTATTAACCACGCCATCATAAATAACTTTATCTGTATTTACTTTTATATTATCAAACTTTACTCTTAATTGAATTTTATTAACGAGTGGTGTCCATTCTATATAGCCATCTCCGCTGTAACTGCCATCTTTATTTTTCTTTAGTTGATTGTTGGTATGCAGCTTAAATTTTCCAATGGGCAAATCTTTGTCCTGCAGTTCACTTAAAGCGCCGGTAAAATCTGTTTTGTTAGAAGGCGCCACCACCCCTGCACATACGCCGGGAGGTAAATTGGAAGGCGGTTGGTTATTGTTTTGCGGCGGCTGGTTATTATTATTATTATTGTTGTTGTTGTTGTTGTTGTTATTGTTTGGTGGAATGTTGTTGGGGGGATTATTATTGACAATTGGGTTATTGTTTCCGAATTGAAATGCTTCAATACGGCTGTACCCATTATTATCAATTTGTGCTTCAGAATTGAATGATGTATTGGCTTTTACCCGCACAACATATTGCTGACCACTCTTTAAAATATCTTTGTATAAAAGTGTATCAAATAAAAAAATGGAAGAGGGCAATTGATATTTGGTAAACACCGGCGGGTTATTAATCGCATCCGTTACTGTTTGTGAAAGCAATATTTCCCGTATTTCAAAATCATAATTGATATTACTGAGATTTAAACCACAAGTTGAACTGGGAGCAGTCCAGGTGAATATTACCGGCGAAACTTTTTGTACCGTTACCATTTTGCTGTTGTTAATATTGAAATTACTAACCGGCTGTGTAAACTGAGGGGGTGCTGCTTTACTGCAAACGGTGAATGTGGCACATCCCAAATTTGGGTCGCTGGCGTTATTACCTAAACCGGTTGCAGAAAAAAACCGGGCATAAAAACAAATACGATACACCCCATCCGGCAATTTAAAATTATTGTTTACATCTCTCAACGCATTTAAGCTGATACCGCTTGCTGTTAAATTATTGTCGCTAAAATTTCCAAACGCATCTGCTATTTGAAATCCGTTCAGTTGCAGCGGAATACCCGGTGTTAAGTTTACCGGCTGTTGCAACTGGTAGCTGGAATTAAGTGCAACGGTAAATGGTGCAGGTGATAAACATTCAATTTTGCCAAATAGTTTTACCTGTGTACTGCCACCTGAAGGGTTGTTGTATTGCACCTGCACCCTGATGCTTCCTTTGTCAATTGATTTTAATAAAAAAACAGGAACGGGCGGGGTAATGGCGGTAGTAATAAATACAGCTCCTGCAGTTGGTGTAACAATTGTAAAATTGCTGCAACCTAAATTTTGATCAGACACAACATTTCCCAACTGGCCGGAGGCGGGGTCAATTTGCCTGGCATAAAAACAAATACGATAGGTTCCTCCGGGTAGTTTGATATTATTATTTGCATCTTTTAAATCAGTTAGTGCAATGCCCGAAGTGGCAAGATTGTTATCATTAAAAAAACCAAATGCACTTAACATCTCAGTTGCAATAAGTTGCCTGGGTATGCCGGCAGTAAGGGTTACAAATTGCCGGGGCGAATAAACAGCGCTGGTAGAAAGTGTAAATGGTGAGGGGGACAGGCATTCTATTTTTCCAAAAACAGCTACCTGTATGCTGCCACCAAATGCATTGGTGTACAACAAAGTTGAATTGATACTGCCTGAAGAAATATACTGGCTGATAAGCGGGTTAACAGGCGGAATGGCGTTAGTGGTAACCGAAACGGAGAAAGGCTGCGCAAAAGAAATGAGTCTTACCAATAACAACAGTAAACACAGGACTATTTTCTTTGTGCCAATAAATGCTAACAGCCTTGCAGGTTTATCCTTTACATTGTTTTTGTATTTCACAATAAATAGTTTTTTCATACTTGCATATTTAAACTGTCAGAATGAATAATTATAGGATATGCCACCTGCCAGGTTTTTACTGGCAACGGCCTGGGTTATTTTTTTATTTATGATATCATTAATAGGGTTGTAGGGAGTAAATACATAATTGGCAAATATGCGGAGTGAATGATGCTTTTGCCTGAACCCTGCAGAGCCGGAGAAGGTTAAGTTGTTCTGCACTTTCCCCAATGAAGACCGGTTGAGCAGGTAGCCGGCTGTGCCCTGAAGGCTCAATTGTTTTTGTTTCAGCAGCTGGGCTGAACTGCCCAGATTAATGCCATAGGTTTTATACGTATTGGTATCCTGTTTATATTGAGAAAAAAGCCCGGTAACGGTGCAGTTTACTGATTTTTTTAAAAAGCCGATGGTGTAGTTGAGAGAGCCTGATAAATTATTACTGTTTGTAAATTTTTGTGTGGCGGGGTTCTTATCATCCAGCAACATGTAATTGATGCTGCCGCTGATGGTATGCGATTGGGCCGTATTGATCATTGTATAAGATGGCATAACACCAAACTGGTGGATTTGCTGGTTAAGACGTACAGAATCTTTTAGTTTTATGGTTCCGTCTTTTTGTTTCAGGTTATACCCGCTGTAGTTCATGTTAAGCATCAATGATTTACTCAGCATGGCATTGATGTTCATACTGCTTACAAAAGTTTGCAGTTCGCTGGTAAGGTTTTTCTTTAAATTATTATGCTGATTGGAAATGCTGGCGGTGATATTGAGTTTACCTTTTGATAAATTAAGGTTATTCATCCAGTTGATGAGTTCCACATCATTCAGCATATAAGGTGTGCCAAGGCTTTTAAAATCGGGCTGCACCCTTCTGTAACCTATATTGGTTGTATATCCTTTTATTGCAATGCTTACAGAAGATTGCCCGGCATAACTGGCAATGGTGGAATTGCGGTAAGGCATTAGTTTTCCAAACAATTTTTCCAATGAGCCGGATGCAGGTGTTTTGATTTTTGCATCTGCAAGATCCTGTGTAAGTCCGCTGATGGCCGCATCTGTTGTCCATGTAATTTTTTTAAGCAATGTAATTTTAAAAGCGCTGCCCAATACCGTGTTTTCCTGCGAGCGGAGATTTGTTTTATTAATTACTTTAGCTGATGTGCTGTCGTCTTTTGCATGGAAATAAATGAAATCAATAAAATTTTTGTTATTACCAACACCCAGTTTTATTCCATACCCAATACGTGAAAACTGCGGCAACGCAAACCGCCCGCTCGTGGTATCCTCATTTATTTTCCGGTTGAGCTTTCCATAAAAAGCGCCAAAACGAATGAGTTTAGGGTTTAGTTCTAACCCAACACCACGGAAACTTTGCCCGTCAAAAATGAGCGGGCTCATTTGCATGGTACGATAACCCAAATGAAGTTTGGCCCATTTGTAAGTTGGGCTTAACCCAAACATGGTAAACGGTTGCTGATAACTTTTACCGTATTGGTTAATGACAAATGAAACGGGTAATGCTATTCCATATACAGTAGGCGTAAAATTTCCGTAAATGTTCCAGCCAAAAGGCGGGCGGGTGGCAATGGGTTCATTGGAAGAATAGAAATTAGCCGAAGCGCCAATGCTGCCGTTTATTTTAAAAGGCTTTTGTTTTTTAATGTTGCCAATATTCTGGGCCATGGAAGTAAACGCAGCAAGAACAAAAAAAAGAGTAAATAAATAAAACTTCATGTTCGGTTGGTTTACTGGTAAATGACATGCGATACACTAATCAGGTTCTTTTTAATAAAATAATTGTTTAAACACACCGGGTTTGGTGTTTTAAGAAATTAATTATCATCCTCTCCCTTAAACATATCTTTCAGGCTGTTCATTACTTTTATTTTATATCCTGCCGTATTAATGGTATTATTTACTTTTTTAATTTCTGTTGTTTCCAGTCCTTTAATATTACCTGCTTCCGTTTCTATCCATAAATAATTTTTATTGAGAATGGGAATGGCAAACAGGTTGTTTTTCATTTTAGGATCATTTTGGATTTTACTTAAATCAGGAGGCCGCCCCACACCCATGGTATATATCTTAACAGGATCAAAAGGTACTTTGGCATACCAGAACGAAGCCGTACCTGTTTTTGATGACATATCTGAGCTTATAACTTTGTCACTTTTCAATACATATTCATCGGCCGTATAGCCAAGTATATTTTTTGTTTTACCTGTTTTAGTAATGGTAAAACTTTCATCATCCTTGTCTTTAGCAATGGGAGCTTTGTTAATTTTTTCTGCTATCGCTTTGCCCATCATACCGCCTTCGCCAACTGTTTTGGGCATGTTCATTACGGTGATAATTTTCTTTTTGTCATCAAACATCCAGGTATGTCCTTTTTTGGAGTAAACCATCAGGCTGAAACTTTTATCTTCCGGCTTTACTGCTGCATAGTCGCCATTGGAAGTATAGTAGTAAGTCACTTCATTATACGCTTTGCCATTATTGTCATCATCATCTTCATCTTTACGCATGCGTTGTGTTACCTGCCAGTCAAAATTGATGATGGTTGGAATGGGTTCATCCACACCGGGCTTTGAGTTATTGTTGATTTCTCCCTTCATTCCCGATGGTCCGGATTTTCCGTAAGTAGCAGTATCAACCGTAATAAGAATCCATGCATTGGGGCTCAGGTTTCTTTTAGGCCCGGCAAAAAATTCTACTTTATAGGGCCAGTCGGCATTTACAGTACATGTTAAATCACCTACGGCAGGGTTACTAAAATAAATATTGCCTCGTCCTGATTTTGGTTGACTCATTTTGGTTAAAAAAGCAGGGATAAGATATGCTTTTTTAATCCTGATT
>JAIEQM010000137.1 GCA_019747705.1 Chitinophagaceae bacterium
TCTCGCTCTTGAACCAGCGACTCTTCTGATTAATCCCGCAGGTGCGGGACTCTAACCAACTGAGCTAAGGAGGAATGCCTTCCGCTTAAAACGGGCTGCAAAAATAGGGGATTTCAAAGTTTGTCCCCAAGCAATGCACAACTTTTTTTATTTAAAAAACCCAAACAAGCCGCCTTCTTCCAAACCTAAATACACACCGTCTGCCCGTACCTCAACAGGGTAGGTTTTTAGATAATAACCCTCCCCGCTCACATTTCTTCCATTTTGAAGGCTGAATTTATACCGGTGAAGCGGGCACACAATATTACCCAGGGCATCAACAAAACCATCCGCCAAATGCCCGCCTGCATGCGGACATTTATGTGCACAGGCAAATACTTCATCTCCCCTGCGGGCCAGGCAAATGGTTTTACCTTTTACCTGTATTTCACAAAGCTGGTTTTCCTGCCAAAAAAAATCATCAGCGCCTTCAGCTACTTTGCGCCATGTATATTTTTTTTCAGCAGGCATTAAAAAAAGTATTCTGATTTGTAGGGATATCTTATACGGTAGAGTTCACGCACACTGTCGAGTATTTTGGAACGCAGTTCATCAATATTTCTTTTTTCAACAGCACTTATGAATACACAATGTCCCCGGGTTTCTTCCTCCCAGCGTTCTTTCAGCTCCCGCAAAATCATTTGCTTCACTTCATCTTCCAGCCATTCATCGAATTGTGTTTGTTCGTACAAATCCATTTTGTTGAATACGGTTACCACAGGTTTATCAGCACAATTCATTTCCTGCAGTGTTTTTAATACCACCTGCATTTGCTCTTCATATTGCGGATGTGAAATATCAACTATATGCAGCAGTACATCGCTTTCCCGCACTTCATCCAGTGTACTTTTAAAACTTTCCACCAGGTGATGCGGTAACTTGCGGATGAAACCCACTGTGTCGCTCAGCAAAAAAGGAGTGTTTTCAAAAACCACTTTACTGGTTGTTGTATCCAGCGTGGCAAATAATTTGTTTTCAGCAAACACATCACGTTTACTCAATAAGTTCATCAATGTGCTTTTGCCCACATTGGTATAACCTACCAGGGCCACACGGATAAACTCCCCACGGTCTTTACGTTGAGTGAACGCCTGCTTATCAATTTCACCAAGACGTTTGCGCAGCAAAGAAATTTTATCTTTTACAATACGCCTGTCGGTTTCAATTTCCGTTTCACCCGGGCCACGTGTACCAATACCACCTCCCTGTCGTTCCAGGTGCTTCCACATTCCTTTGAGGCGGGGTAATAAGTATTGATATTGTGCCAGCTCCACCTGCGTTTTGGCTTGTGCTGTTTTTGCACGGCTGGCAAAAATGTCGAGGATCAAATCGCTTCTGTCAATAGTGTAAACACCCAATGCTTTTTCAATGTTCATGATTTGAGCGCCGGTTAACTCATCATCAAAAATAACCAGCTCAATATTTTTAGCAGCAACATAAGCCCGTATTTCTTCCAGTTTTCCTTTACCCACAAATGTTTTACTGTCAGGATGCGGCAATTTTTGTGTAAATCGTTTTACGGCCCCGGCACCTGCTGTTTCAGCTAAAAATGCCAGCTCATCCAGATACTCATTCACCTGCTGTTCGGTTTGATTTTTATGAACCAATCCCACCAGCACAGCTTTCTCGTGCTCACTTCCTATTTTTTTACGTTCAATCATTTTTATACAAGGGTGCAAATTTAGTAATACGCTTTCTCATTTAAGCAAACAGTTTTAAAGCCGAAAGGCGGGCATTGATTTTACAACAACTAAGAACAAGCCATCAACCGTTTAACAATTTCTTTATGCATCAATAAACAGCAGTAATTAACTTCACCAAAAAAATTATCATCATGCCACAAGCACACGAAATTGATTACCGCATTGTAGGAGAAGAAATGCAGTATGTAGAAATTGAACTCGATCCGAATGAAACAGCCGTTGCTGAGCCGGGAGGTTTTATGATGATGGACGACGGTATTCAGATGCAAACCATTTTTGGTGACGGAAGCGGACAGCAGCAGGGAGGTTTGCTCGGCAAATTATTTTCTGCCGGCAAACGAATGCTGGTGGGTGAAAGTTTATTTATGACGGCTTTTACCAATGCAGCACAAGGCAAAAAGAGGGTGAGCTTTGCTGCGCCCTATGCAGGAAAAATTATTGCACTTGATTTGTCAAAACTTGGTGGCACCGTTATTTGCCAGAAAGATGCTTTTTTATGTGCAGCAAAAGGTGTGAGTATTGGTATTGCATTACAGCGAAAGCTCGGAACAGGATTATTTGGTGGCGAAGGTTTTATTATGGAAAAACTGGAAGGTGATGGACTTGCTTTTGTGCATTCTGGCGGCCACGTGCTGGAACGTGATTTGCAACCTGGTGAATTATTAAAGATTGATACGGGTTGTGTAGTGGCTTATACCAATACCATTGACTTTGACATTCAGTTTGTGGGTGGAATTAAGAATACGATTTTTGGTGGCGAAGGTTTATTCTTTGCAACGCTGCGTGGGCCGGGTAAAGTATGGATACAAACATTACCCGTTTCAAGACTGGCCAGCAGAATTTTATCTTATGGCGCCGGAAGCAGAAAAGAAGAAGGCAGCCTGCTCGGCGGCCTTGGTAATTTGCTGGATGGTGATGGTTTCAGATAGTTGGTGTTCTCTTATCCCAAATATGCTGAGGTAGTTGCAGTGAATAAAATTTATAAGCCGGGGTATTTCCCCGGCTTTTTGTTTCTTTCTATTGTTTAATACCGGGATATTTACTTACAAACTCAACTGCATAATCATCTTTCTTTTTAATAAACTGGATAAATTTCTGAAGAGCTGAAGCATCTGTTGAATCAGCAAAGGCCTGGTCATGGGTGAGCAGCACCAAATGCCCTGTTGTTTTTGTTTTATTATTCACCAAAATACTGTCCACCTGCTGAAATAATTCTTCACTGCTCTGCTTGAGCTTTAAAGAATCAGAAGAGTAAAACCATTCCAGGTCCCAACCCACAACGGTAAAACCATTTTGGTATAATGAATCTGCTGCCTCTTTGCTTTTAGCAATATCGGTTTTAGAAACAGTGGGTGTGCGCCAGATATTGCGGCCCGGTGTTCTTGCAATTTTTGTTTCAAGATGCAATGAATCATTACAGCGTTCAAAATCGGCAACCACCATACTGTCATTTTGATAATAAGTAACAAAATGGTTGTGGCTGGCATGCGTGTAACTGTGGTTATAAATTTCAGCAAAGGGGCTTTGCTGCAAACTGTCCCACATAGCGCTTTGCTCCCGGCTGCCATACACATGTTCACCCACCACAAAAAAACTTACAGGCAACTGTTCTTCGTTCACCACTTTTAATACCTGTTTGGTTCCTTTGTTGGGACCATCATCAAAGGTGATGTAAATTGTTTTTTTCTTTTTTACCGGTGGGGCAACAGGTTTTTCAGCAACAGGCTCTTTAAAAACCGTTGGTTGTACCGTTACTTCATTTTGGGGATTGGCGGTGTAATAACAACTGCTGAAGAAAAGAATGAAAAAAGATTGGGAGAGAAAACGGGTGGCCTGTACCGGCTCACCTTCATCATCCGGAGATGATGACAAATTAGTGTTCATAAAAAATTGTAGTGATTTTGATTTGTTATGTGAAGATAACAGTGAGCAAAACCGCTTTGCAAATTTTTATCGTTAAAGATTGTATAAAGAGGTTGCAGCTTAAATTGTAACGTATATCTTGTACTTTTTTCTTCGCCGCCTTCTTCATCTTAAACAAATTGCTAAAGAACTTTTCTGGTTTGTCCATGTAATAAAAGCAAAAAAACTCCTGCAAGCTTCCACGTTTTTGTTTAATAAAAAAAATAAAAAAGACTTTTTACTTAAACCACTTCTCTTGTTTAAAATAATTCATACTAAAATTTGCTCATTATTATTATTATTATTGTTATCGCTATCTAATACCAAAAACATTTTATCACCAATTAAAATTAAAGTTTATGAAAAAGCAATCATTGTTGTTCTGGTATTGTTTTCATTTTGGGGCACAGTAAGTGCAGCCAACAAAGTAAACCAATCATCCAATTTAACAAAAACACTTAACGCTAAAACAAATACCGCTTTATTAGCAGGATGTTCAAGTATCCGTGTTACAGCATACTCATCCTGCGGACAAAGACTTAGTTTTACGGTAGTATGTACAGGTTCCTGCTCTTGTAGTCAGTTAGCTGATGCAGCTGATGACTTTATTAATGACCATACAAACAGCCAAGGCTGTTTCTTTTTGTAATTTTTAGATTTATTGGTATTAGATAACATTTTCATTTAAATCAAATTATTATGAAGAAATATTTTTTGTTACCCGCTATCATGCTTTTGTGTGTAAAACTGGCTATGTCGCAAACAAGTGAGCAGACTTTGTATAAAATTTTTTATAAGTTTGAACACCTCCGGGATACAACAGAACGTGGAAACTATTACACTGAAGAAATGGTATTGCTTATTGGGCAAAAGAGCAGCTTATATTTAAGCCAAACAAAAATTGCACAGGATGCAGAATTGAAACGCAAGACTGATGAAATGGAAAAGTCAGGATCCGGCGAGTTAAACCTTGGTGTTATAAAACAAGTTACAAAAGAACAATGGTATTTTCTTAAAAACAATCCCGTTTTTTATACAGTAACGGAGTTTAAAAGAAGTAAATATATTGTTAAGCAAGTTAGCGACGCACCACGTTGGTCAATTACCAAAGAAACTAAAAAAATAAAAGGATATACCTGCCAAAAGGCTACCACTATATTTAAAGGCAGGAATTATACGGCATGGTTTACAACTGATATTGCAGGCGGCAATGGCCCCTGGAAACTTAATGGGTTGCCGGGAACAATTTTAGAAGCGTATGACAACAAAAATGAAGTTCGCTTCTCTTTGATATCAGTTGTTCAATCAAATACTACTGAAATGATTGCATTGCCAGCCGATGGTATTCATACTGATTTAGCTTCTTTTGAAAAAATGATAAAGGGCTACCAAAATAGCACCAGCAGTAACAAACCAGGTTCTGGCGTAAAGGTTGAAGGCGTAAAATTAGACGGTAGCAGCAGCAACCGAAAAAACAGCGGCATGAATAACCCGATTGAAAAAAACAATAGGTAACTGATTAATGAGTATGTGACAAGTATTCAACTATTGCTATCTTTAAAACTACCAAACAAATAACCTGTGTTGCTTTTGAAAAATGGAAAATCTATTTTTTTGTGTAGTACGTTTTTGTTGCTTTTCATTTGTTTAAAAGCACAAAAAATGGAAAACAGGTTATTTATTTCGGTTAAAGATACTGCTGGTATGCCAATACCTGCAGCTACTATAAGTGTGGTGGATAATGATGGCGCCGGTATACTTTTCTATGCTGCTGACGAGCATGGGAAGTTAAACATAACATTTCCCGAAAACGTAAATGATTCGCTTTTTTTAAAAGTTACCAGCCTTGGATACAATGCCAAAACTATTCCATTAAAAAGAGATGTATCTGTTTATAATATAATCCTGCAACCGAATATTGCATCACTTAAAGAAGTAGTGGTAGTTTCAAAAAACAACCGCCCCAGGGTTAAAAAACAAGGAGACACTTTGAACTTTGCAGTAAAGGATTTTGCGTCTATTACTGACAGAAGTATTGGAGATGTAATTGCAAGGCTGCCGGGCATACAAATTGATGAAAATGGTGTTATAAAATATAATGGTCTCCCCATCAGTAACTTATTTATTGATGGTGATAATGTGGCAGATGGGCGTTATAAAACTATTTCAGAAAATGTAAAAGCAGGCATGATTGACACCATACAAATACTCGAAAACAACCAGCCTGTAAAACTATTACAAGGAATAAAAATACCTGATAACGCCGCTATTAATATTACCCTTAAAAAACAATTAAAAATTCAAACTATCAACACCCTAGATATTGGCGCAGGAGTAAATAATATTTACAGCGGGGAGTTAACAAATATTTTATTAAAAAAGAAAACCAAATCAATCAGCACCCTAAAAACGAATAATACCGGCAATAACCTGGTTTATGAAACAAGTGATTTTACTGCTGCAAACAGGCTTGATTTTGAAAGTAATATTACGAGGGAAAAACTGCTTTCCGCAGGTAACATTAGCACACCACAAATACCTGAAAAAAGATGGCTTTTTAACCAAAGCAGGCTGGTAAGTACCAATACATTGTTTAAGATCAGTAAAGATGCTGCTATAAGATTGGGCAGCTCTTTTTTTAACGACCTTCAAACACAAAGCTATGAAAGCGCTTTTTCATTGTTTCTGCAAAACGATACTGTTTCATATAAAGAAAATAAACGCAGTACAACAGGCATTAGTAATGCTTCATTTACCCTTAATTATAACCTTAACAGCAAGAATAAGTATATTAACAACATCGCAGAATTGACCATGAACAATGAAAAAACACGTGCAAACCTTGTTACACAAAACCAACAACTCAATGTATTGTTAAAACAGCAAACACTTTCCCTATCCAATTCGTTTTCTTTTTTATCCAAAACAAAAAGCTCGAATATTTTTGAGTTTAAATCCTCTTTTTTTTATTCTCCTTCTACAGAAAGTTTAGCCGTAAATCCCGGGATATTTGCCGGTTTCCTTAATAACAACCAACCATATACCTCTTTGCAACAAAAGGTATTACTGCCGCAAACTATTTTTTTTAACGCAGCTTCCATTGTTTTTCCAAACCATTTTATTTCGCAAAAATATACTGTAAAGGCATCTTTCCAAAGCAAAAACCTTTTATCAGATTTAATAAAATCCAATAACAATAATGTGCCTGAAAGTGCAGGGCAGTCTTACATCAATAATGTTCGCTGGAGAAAACTGAACTCCTCAGCAGAAGCTGAATATTTTTTTGAAACAAACAGAAGCCGTTTTGAAGTAAATCCCACCTTAGAGCTTGTTTACTTAAATTATGGCAGCAGTGCATTAGCCCCCTTTCAAAAAAACAACTACATTTTTTTTAATACCAATGCCAGATTGATTCAAAAAGTGGGGAAAGAAAATGATTTTAAACTCTTGTACAGGTACAAAAACAACATTGGGGATGTTACAGAAATTTATCCTAATAATATCCTTACCAACTACCGCACTATTATTTCAAACGTTGCTTCAGTAAGAAAACGCAGCAACCAGCAGGTGTCAGCCGTTTTTAATTTTAAAAAATCAATTAAGCTATTATTTATTTCAACTACTGTTTCGTATGGCGTTATTACACAAAATCAACTAAGCTTTCTCGATTTCAGTGATTCATTACTTGTTAAAAAAACAATAACATTAAGTAATAACAACTATTCAAAGAGTGCCGAAGTAAACATTTCTAAATATCTTTTCTTTATAAAAACCAATCTTCAGCTATGGGGTTCTTACAACAATAGAAAGCTAAATGAATTTCAAAATGGCAAGCTTTGGAATATCATGAACAATGATATAAATTATCAAATCCAGCTTCGGAAAAAAGTTAACCAGATAGCTGATGTTACTTATGAATTTAGCGGGGTAAAGTCAATTACGAAATCTGCGTTACAAGAAAACAATAATAAGGGTAATAAAGCAAGTGTACTGTTTAACAATCATACCCTATCAGCAGGAATAAAACCCAATACTCTATGGCAAATAAAATTAAATGCAACAAAAACGATAATAAAACAACCCAACGCTAACACAATTGCCTTCTTGTTTGCTGACGTATCTACCAACTTTTCATTTCCACGTAAAAAACTAACAATTGAGGCAGAATGTGTAAATATAACCGGTGTAAAAAGTTACCAACGCATAAATTTCAATGCGAATAGTATATTTTTTAGCTCCTACCAAATGCGCCCAAGATTTTTTATCATACGATTTATGTTTTCTTTATAAAGATTAATTAGTTTTTCACCAGCACCCGAATAAAATAATATACGGGTGCTGGAAATGATTTTAATCTAACCCTCTTTTCAAAAGATGGGAATGCTTCCTTGTTTACACAGCTTTTGTTTCGCCGTCTTCTTTTTTCTTAAACAAATCATTAAAGAAACTTTCTGCTTCATTCATATAATCTTTCATGCTATCGGCACCTTTGGTTTTGAGCTCTTCAAAGTAGTCGCCTGCTTTGCCGGCAGCTTTTTCAGCTTCGTCTTTGAGGTTGTTCGCCTTTGCCTTCAAATCGGCAAACATTTTTTCTTTTTCTTCATCACTCATACTGCTGTATTTAAAGGCTGCATAACCTGCTGCTGCACCTAACAAAAAGGTGGCAATGTGTTTGGGATTAACCATAGTTGTATGTTTTGAACATTGTTGCTCAATTTAAGTACCAATTTAAAGCTGCTGCCATTTCAACAGTTGGGCAATAGCCGGGCTTTGTAAAATTGCTGCGCATAGCCCCGATTGAAGCGGCATGCCGTAATGCCCGCCTGTAACGAATGTTACATTCGGGCAGGCAGTGCAGGCATACAGCGGAAAGTCGGACGCTTTCGGTCTGACTCAGACATTTATCGTCTGAGCGGGAAACAACCGTCAGGCTTTGTACTGATGATGATGCTCCTTAAAAAAATATACTCTCTTTTTATTTGCATTAATAAAATTCATAGATTGAGCCATTGTAAATTTGTAGTACCGCTTATAAGCCTCATTTAGTTTAAAGCAGTATAAACGGCGGTATTATACGAGACTGCTATTTTTGAGTTAATCATTATAAGAAACAGAAAAAACTTTGGTATAATATGAGCAAAACACAGGAAGTACTCAGTGATGTAGTTATCAAATTTGCCGGCGACAGCGGCGATGGTATGCAGCTCACCGGCAGCCAGTTTACCAACAATACCGCCCTTATGGGCATTGACCTTGCCACGTTCCCCGATTTTCCGGCAGAGATTCGTGCACCGCAGGGAACATTACCGGGTGTGAGTGGTTTTCAGCTTCGGTTCAGCAGTGATCATGTTTATACGCCCGGCGATGCAGTAGATGTGCTGGTGGCCATGAATGCGGCGGCATTAAAAACCAATTTAACCTCTTTAAAAAAAGGCGGAAAAATTATTGCCAATACAGATGGATTTGATGCGAAAAATTTACGCTTGGCCAATTACCCCGAAGGTGAAAATCCATTGGAGAATAACAGTCTTGAAAACTACACCGTTATTAAAATTGATGTAACCAAACTCACACGTGAAGCGTTGGCTGATATGACGATGGGCATGAAAGAAAAAGACCGTGCAAAAAATATGTTTGTACTGGGCTTTTTGTATTTCATGTATGGAAGGGATATGGAAAATACCATCAGCTTTATCAAAGAAAAATTTGGTAAGAAACCTGATATTTTTGAAAGTAATGTGCGTGTATTAAAAGCCGGTTATAACTACGGCGATACTACAGAAACTTTTACAACAACGTATAAAGTTGAAAAAGCTAAGATGGAGCCCGGTGTGTACCGCAGCATAATGGGTAACCAGGCAGTGAGTATGGGTTTGATTGCAGCATCGCAAAAAAGCGGTTTGCCTTTGTTTCTCGGCTCTTATCCTATTACTCCCGCCAGTGATATTTTGCATGACCTTGCACGGCATAAAGCCTTTGGTGTAAAAACCTTCCAGGCAGAAGATGAAATTGCTGCCATTACATCAGCTATTGGTGCGGCGTATGGCGGAAGCCTTGGTGTAACTACAAGTAGTGGTCCCGGTATTGCATTAAAAGGTGAAGCCATGGGTTTGGCAGTGATGCTGGAAATTCCGTTGCTCATTATTAATATTCAAAGAGGCGGACCATCAACGGGTTTGCCAACAAAAACAGAACAGAGTGATTTGATGCAGGCGTATTACGGTCGTAATGGTGAATGTCCCATGCCGATTGTTTCTGCAAGCACACCGGGTGATTGCTTTAGTGCAGTGTATGAAGCGGTGCGGATTGCTGTGCAACACATGACGCCTGTAATATTTTTGAGTGATGGTTATATTGCTAACGGTGCCGAGCCGTGGAAGTTTCCGCAGAGTGCAGATTTGCTGGAGATACCTGTGAAGTTTAAACAGGGTTTGGATGAAGGCGAAGAAAAATTACAACCTTACAAGCGTGATGAAAAATTAGTTCGCCCATGGGCTATACCGGGCACACCGGGACTGGAACACCGTATTGGTGGTTTGGAAAAACAGGATGTAACGGGTAATGTAAATTACGAACCCGACAATCATCAGCACATGGTGAAGACAAGACAGGCAAAGGTGGATATGATTGCCAATTATATTCCTGAGCAAAAACTTGACAGTGGCCCTGAAAAAGGAAAGGTACTGGTGCTTGGCTGGGGCAGTACGTATGGCGCTATTAAAAGTGCCTGCGCTGAATTACAATCGCAGGGCAAATCAGTTGCACATGCACATTTAAGATACATTCGCCCGTTCCCCAAAAACCTGGGTGCTATTTTAAAGAATTATGAAACCGTATTGATTCCTGAAATTAATAACGGTCAGCTCATACGCATTATTCGTGATGTGTATTTTGTAGATGCGAAAGGTTATAACAAGATTAAAGGAACGCCCATTGCAAAGAGTGAATTGGTGGAGGAGTTGGGGAAGTGGGTGTGAGTTTGATCTGATAATATTTGTGAAGCGATGATTATTTAATCGTCGCTTTTTTATTTAAACAGCCTCACTATTGTATTACACTTTAAAAAGCTTTAAATTTGATGTAATGACTTATACTGATAAACATATCATTAATGCTTACGCTGACATTCTGGAATCGCTGAGCCCGGGCGGTAAAAAAGAACTCATTGAAAGTCTTTCAAAATCACTTAAAAAAGAAAGAAGAAAAAAAGAAATGAATTTTTATAAGTCATTTGGCGCATTTGGTTCTTCCAAATCTGCATTAACTATTATTAAAGAAATTAAGACCGCCAGAAAATTCAGCAAAAAGGAAATTAAGCTTTAATGCGATACCTGCTAGACGAAAGAGTTAAAACAGTTCATTTCAATAAACTGCTTACTGCCCCTTCATCACCGTAATCACTTTTTGCAATGATCCGTTTTGCAAACGGAAGAAATAAGCCCCTGCAGGTAAACCATCATTATACAAATCAATATTATACGTACCGGCTGCATACTCTTTATTGGTATGCACTTTAATGACCTGCCCCGGCGCATTCATTTGCTGTATCACCGTATTACCACCTTTGGTAGAAAATTGTATGGTGGCATTGGTAACATAAGGACTGGGCCATACTTTAAAAATGAGATCATCTGACTGGTTGTTTACATCATTAATATCTTCTTTCAATCCGCAGGGGCCGCCATAAATAAGCGGCAGGGATTGATAATTCTTCAGCAACAATTTATTGATCGTGGGTTTGTCAACACAAAACCATTGCTCCAGTACAGAAGCATACACACTTCTGAAATCATACTGCATCGGCATATTGTCCACTACTTCAATATCAGCAGGTATATCCGGGCTTTTACCAAGAATTCCTTTTTTGGTTGATTTGCCAAACATAATCAATGGCGCTGCAGCTCCATGATCTGTTCCCAAACTGGCATTGGATTTTATCCGTCTTCCAAATTCAGAAAACGTCATACCCAGTACACGGTCATCTAATTGCATCAACTCCATATCTTTTTGAAACGCTGAGATAGAAGACGATAAAATTTTCATCAGTTGTGCATGATTGCCGGTAGTGGTATCACTTGCATTCACTTGTTTTTTATGTGTATCAAAACCACCCAGTGAAACGGTATATACTTTTGTTTTCAATCCGCCTTTAATAAGTCTTGCCACAATTTTTAACTGGTAAGCAAGTTGTGCTTCAGGATAAGTGGCCAGGTTTTTTGCTTTACGGTAAGCGCTGCGGATGATATCAGAATAAATTTTTGTTTTCTTTGAGATTACACGCAGAAAATTCAGTTCTTTATTGGCAGGAATAGTAGTAAGCGGATAATCAAAGAAAGGATTATCAAAAGTGTAAATGTTTTCAGGATCTGTTATGGCTAAGCCCATTGAGTAAATACTTCCCTGCAAATCCAGTGTGGGGGCATAATTAATTTGTATGGCTAAAGGATCAGGCATTTCATTATTGGGAAATGCATCGGGGTAACCGGGATATTCATTTTGCAAATAGCGGCCCACCCAACCTGTTTTTACACGTTTTCTTCGTTCGGCTGTTGTATCACCACTCATCCAGATATCCATGGAACGGAAATGAGAGAAGTTGGGGTTATCATATCCAACTGACTGGATGATGTTCATCTTACCATCATTGTACATGTTTTGCAAATCCGTCATGGCAGGATGCAAACCGGCTTTATCCGTTTTGTTTAAACGTAATACTTTACTCTGCGGTATAGCTACATTGGTGCGGGCATTATAATAATTGCCGTAGATGTCAAGCGGTATCACCATATTAATGCCATCATTACCACCATTCAATTGTATTAATACCAGCACATGATCATTGGCGGTGGCATCTTCAATTAATCTTGCCAGTGCGGTATCGCCTTTTTGAAATGCGGTAAATGAAAAGCCATTAATGAGGCCCGGCATGGTAATGGCGGCGGGCAAAGTATTGCGTAAAAAATTTCTCCTGTTCATAGAATGTTTTTGATGGATGATTGATGAACTCAGCACAGATGGTACTCCGGCAGGTTGAGTAAAAATGTAAACATCTCTTTCAGGGCCGGGTTAATTACTGCAGCGTTATTGCTGTTCCATGCATTTGTCCAGATAGAATTATCGGTTGTATTATTCAGCAGAAATTTTGTTTTTACATAATTCCTTGAGTTATCTGATAACGGATAACGCAGCAGCAATGCCGTAACATCACTGATGAGCTGATCAGGATTGGATGGATTGGATGAATATGAAGCAAATGCTTTTAAGTCAAGAACATTATCTTCAATGAGTTTATTGGTATAATCAGCACGGCGGGGTAATGAATTACTGTTCACCCATAATTCATAAAACATCGGATCCTGGTGGTAAGAGGGCCATCCGGATACATCCGGTGGCTGAAACAGAATCATTTGCATATCGCCTGCCCTTGAATAGAGTGAATTGAAAAATCCATAACCTGTTTGCCAGTTGGTATAAGCCGGGTAGTTTACATTAAACTCACGCAGCGTGCCCACAATAAAATCAATAGGTGTTTTGATGTAACAGCACTGGTTATTCACGTCAAAAAAATGTTCACTCTTTAATAATGCTGAAAGCATGGGTTTGATTTCATAATTATTATTTCGGAGAATGGCTGCCAGCGGTTCTATAACATTGATTTCAGTGGCCTCATCAATATCATAATACACAAACCACCTGTAAATTTTACGGGCCATGAAACGGGATGCTTCATTGTTACTGAAAATCATATTGATCAATGCATCCAGTTCAGCAAACTCACTGGCGCTGCCGGCAATGGTGGTATTGTTGTAGAAGGACGAAAAAGATTTTGGGTCTGTATCATGTTCACTGAGCGCAAGAAAAGTACGCAACGGATTGGTATCAATGCGCCAGCCGCTTAACACACGTGCTGCTGCTATTACATCATTCTCTGTAAAACCGGGAGTGATATCTTTTCCAATAGTAAATAATTCCTGTAATTCCCTTGCATAGTTTTCATCCGGCGCCAGTTTGGAATTGAGATGGCCATTTAAATGAATAAGCATGGCCGGATCAATGGTAACATCTCTTGCCAGTTTTTTGATATTGCCCAGTGCATTTGTGCGCAGCAAATTATGATGGCGGTAGAGGTATTCTGAATTTTGGACTTCTGATTCCTGAACAGAATAATGATGATGCCAGAACAACACCATTTTTTCCTGGATGCTCTGTTGCTGATTAATGATAACACCCATCCACCATCTTTTTAAACTTTCACGCCTTGCTCCATTGATAGCACCACGAATCCGTACATCGCTTTTTAAGTTGGGGTCGTTTACCCATGTTTGCCCCTGCGGCACTCCCAGATCATCATACTTGTTGCCATCAATATCTTCCAGCAAACCATAATCCCTTAATGGGGGAGCAGGAACGGAAACGGTATTGAGCAATTCATCAACAGCATCGCTTACACTGCGGGTTAAAAAATAATCCACATCTGCTTTTTTAGCGCCAAACATGGTGCGTTTTAAAAGATGTTCCGCTTCATTTATCGTCCATGCTCCGTTATAAGGTGCGATACCACTTGCTGTGCGGCTGAATGTTGGCTGTGCCTGTTTTGTTTTCCTGCGGGATGCGAGTAAAAATTCTCTTCTGTCCATAACAAATATTTACAGTTAGCGAATGAGTATTAAACTTCCTTTTTGTTCTTTCGGTTTTTTCATTACATCTACGTAGCGGATAAAATAGATATACGTACCCGGTGGCTGCAATGCGCCTTTGTATGTTCCATCCCACCGGTTATTGATAGCTGATGATTTATACACCACTTCTCCAAACCGGTTATAGATTTCCATTGAATATTTATCAGGCACTTTTCCCAGCGGAACAAACCAATCATTCAATCCGTCATTATTGGGTGTAAATGCATTGGGGGTAATTACCACTGCATCATCCAGTACCACCAATGTAAAATCATCAGATATGCTGCAACCTAATGGGGATGTATTGATGGCAGTATAAATAGTTGTTGTTACAGGATTGGCAACAGGATTGTTACAGGCTGTACAGCTCAATGTTGCATTGGGTTTCCAGGTAATATTACCGTTTGCAAGTGTGATGAGTGTAATGGTATCACCGGCAAAAATGGTATCTCTTTTACGCAGCAGTTCAAAAGGTGATTTGAGTAAAACAGGTTTGTAAGTGGCAATCACTGAATCATAACCACATGCGTCTTTTAATGTATCTGTTACAGGAATAAAACCTGCAATACTGCACACGGTAGAATCTTTTAGTTCAAGTAAAGGCTCTTTGAGTTTGATCAATGCAAAATCAGCATCGCCCCGGCCACCACTGTTATTAAAATCATCATCATTGGAATCAGAATCACCTGAAAAAAAATATTCCTGCAATGCCGGTTTGAGAATAATGGAACGCAGATGATCATTACCGCTGCCGCCATAATTTTTTTTCCAAACAATGTTTCCTTTGGCGCTAAGCTTCACCACAAAGAAATCACCTTCGCCTTTTGCGCCGGTAATATCTCCATCATCAGAGTAAGAAATACCGCCAACGATGTAACTGCTGTCTTTATCAGTCACCACCACATTTGCAAACTCTGCATCCGTACCACCCAGTACTTTTTGCCAGTTGAGTTTACCGCTTTGATCCACATTAATTACCCAGTAGTCCTGTGAACCTTTAGCGCCACTCACATCACCATCTTTTGATGTGGTATAACCAGCCAGTGTTAAACTGCCATCAGCGCCTTTGCTCATGGAAAAAGAAACATCATTCTGCGTACCGCCATAAATTTTGCTGAAGATTTTGTTATTGCCACCATCAAGCGCCAGCAGCCACACATCATAATTTTTTTGGGAGGGAGGAATATCTCCATCAGTTGAGTTGGTATATCCTGCTAAAAATGTTTTACCGTTGATGATTTCAAATGCAAAGAGTTCATCATTCTTACTGCCGCCGAAACATTTACCGGCAAGCAATGTGCCTGTTGCAGAAATTTTAAGAAACACACCATCTGTAAAACCATTGCTGCCGTGATTGCCTTTAATATCGCCATCATTGGAAGTGGAAGAAGCAGCAATTAAATAATCACCGTTGTTATCAATTTTAATTTGATTGCCAATATCAAGACCTGTACCGCCAAAACGTTTTTGCCATTGCACAGCTCCATTGGCGCTGAGTTTTATTAACCAGATATCTTTAGTGCCGCCATAACCTTTTATTACATCACCGTCTGTTGAATTGGTTTCGCCCAAAACAATAAAACCGCCATCAGCAGTTTGTGCAATATCCCGGGCGCTTTCATACCCGCTGCCGCCCAATGATTTTTGCCATTGCATATTACCGCAGGCATCTGCTTTCATCACCCACAAGTCCCAGTACTCACGGGGCTCAGTAAATGTTATTTCACCATCTTTTGAATCAGTATAACCGGCGGAAATGGTACCACCATCATTGGTAAATTTTATGGCGAAAGGAATATCAACACCACTGCCGCCATTCTTTTTACTCCATTGCAACGGCGGAATGGATTGTGATTGCACAGTACCTGCAAAGCAGATGAGCCATACAAAAAAGTTACAGATACAGGTATGTTTTTGCAGTGTTTGGCAGTTCATATAATTGGAAACTTCCACTCCAAAACAAGTATCATGCTAAACTGAAAAAATGTGAATAACTTAAATCCATGAAATTTTACGTGGTGAAAATTCAGGAAGTAAAAATGATTTTATAATGCTGAAAATTTTAGAAGCTAAGTGTTAACACCGAATCGCCATAATAGATCGCCAAATAGAAAAACCATAGTTCACCGGCTTCCGGTATTACACCATAAACTTTTTGGACCATTTTGTATTTGTTGCTGGTATAACCTGCAGAAAGCAGAACAATAAAGTGATCAGCAGCAGTTAACAAAAAAACTCTTATTATTTTTTTAACTGCTTTTGAAAGTAAGGACAGAACTGCTGCAAACCACATTCCCTGCATTTAGGATTGCGTGCCACACAGGTGTAACGGCCATGAAGTATGAGCCAGTGATGTGCTTTATGAATCAGTTCTTTTGGAAAATGTTTGATAAGTTCTTTTTCAACAGCAAGAGGAGCAGAGGCGGATTGTTTTACCAGGCCTAACCGTTTGCTCACACGGAACACATGCGTATCCACCGCCATGTTGGGTTGCGCATCAATAACAGATGTAATGACGTTTGCTGTTTTTCTTCCAACACCCGGTAGTGTTATTAATTGTTCAACCGTTAGCGGCACCTCACCTCCAAACTCATGCATGAGCTTTTGTGCCATACCAATGAGGTGTTTTGTTTTATTGTTGGGATAAGAAATGCTTTTAATAAGCGGAAACAATTCATCAAAGGTTGTTGCAGCTAATTCTTTGGGTGAAGGGTACCGCTCAAAGATGGCAGGTGTGGTAAGGTTCACCCGTTTATCTGTGCATTGGGCTGAAAGAATTACGGCCACCAGCAACTGATACGGATTATCATACAATAATTCTGTTTCCGCATCAGGGGCATGAGCGTTGAAATAATCAATAACGGTTTGGTAGCGTTCTTTCAGCGTCATTTTGTAAAAACTAATGAAGCGAAATTAAGGGAAGAACAGAAAGTGAGGAGAACTGAAATAAATGAAGATGATTTTAATAAGGTTGATGCCATGAAATAAGCTTTAAAAATGATCATCTCAATTTTACACCAACAGGAGATGATCATTTTTATTGCGTTATACTATGTGGCCAAAAAAATAAAAAAGAACACATGAAAAACGGAACGTAGAAGTGTCAAGACGATTGCGGTCTTGATGCCGAAAGGCAACTTCGGCATGCGACGCAAGGGACGATGCCATGAAACACATCAGCCCGTTACATAAAATGTATTTCTCTAAACTGATTGGTAAAAGATAAATACAGAAGACGTTATTTTTCAGTAACCACATTACTGTTGCCATACTTTAACACGCTGAGTATGGTTTCTATACGGGGAGAAATTTTGAATTGCTCAAGACGGGCATGTGCCTTTTTGATAACTTCAAATTTTTCACGGAGGGTCCAGTCCTGTTCCATTGCCTGTTCAATGGCGGCGTTCTGTTCGGGAGAGGTTTCTTTATAGAGATATTGTACCAAATCTTCAGGAGTAAATATTTGTGCCATAAGCAATCCTTTGTGTTTGAATGAGGCGGTTTTTCAAGGATGCTTTCCTGAATAAAACGGTAGTACTGTAGGAATATTGTTTGAGCGGGGAAAATTATTGGTTAAACAGGAAAATATCCTCATTGTCTTTTTTCATATAGTATTTTTCCCTTGCAATACGCTCATAGGCAGCAGGATCGGTTTTACGTTTTTCCAGCTCAGCCCTAGCGGCTTCAATCTTCTGGCTGTAAAAACCGGCGCTGTTTTGCAGCTCTTTTAATTTTTGGTGGCGCTCCCATTGTGAAGGGAAATCATTACGGTCAAAGAAAAACATCCATACCAGCAAACCGGTAATGGTGAGGAAGTATTTGTTTTTTAAAAAAGCAGGGATATGGGACAGAAAATTCATTGACTTTCGTTTAAAAGTTTAAAGGTTTAACGTTTACCATTACATGTTACTGCAACTTTTAAACGTTAAACCTTTTGAACGGAAAACGTTTACTTACCAAATTTAATCTTTCCGTTGGGATAAATTCCATTTTCGCCCAGCATTTCTTCAATACGCAGGAGCTGGTTGTATTTGGCCATACGGTCAGTGCGTGATGCTGAACCTGTTTTAATTTGTCCGCAGTTTAATGCTACCGCTAAATCTGCAATGGTAGTGTCTTCTGTTTCACCACTGCGGTGGCTCATAATAGAAGTGAAGCCGGCGTTCTGTGCCATTTGCACGGCATTGATGGTTTCAGTAACCGTTCCAATCTGGTTTACTTTAATAAGGATGCTGTTGCCAATACCTTTATCAATACCATCTTTCAAACGCTTTACATTGGTTACAAACAAATCATCGCCCACCAACTGGCATTTATTTCCGATGCTTTCAGTTAATTTTTTCCAGCCATTCCAGTCATCTTCAGCCATACCATCTTCAATGGAGATGATTGGATATTTGTTTTTCCACTCAATCCAGTAAGCCACCATTTCATCGCTGCTGATAACTTTTGATGGATTGCTTTTATAAAATTTATAGGTATTGGTGGCATCATCATACATTTCACTTGCCGCTGCATCCATGGCAATGGAGATTTGTGTACCGGGTTCATAACCGGCAGTTTTGATGGCTTCCAATACTGTTTCAATCGCTTCTTCATTGCTTTGAATTTCGGGAGCAAAACCACCTTCATCACCCACATTGGTGCTGTAACCTTTTTTCTTTAATACGGATTTTAAATTGTGAAATACTTCCACTCCCCAGCGCAGGCCTTCACTAAAGCTTGTGGCGCCATGCGGCACAATCATGAATTCCTGGAAATCAATTTTATTATCAGCATGTGCACCGCCGTTCATGATGTTCATCAATGGCATGGGCAATACAGTTGCATTAACACCGCCGAGGTAACGGTACAATGGTAAATCACTTTCCAGCGCTGCTGCTTTTGCAACAGCCATACTTACTGCAAGTGTAGCATTGGCGCCGAGGTTGCCTTTGTTTTCAGTGCCATCAATTTTAATGAGCAGGCTGTCAATATATGTTTGACGTGTTACATCAATACCAATCAACTGATCGGCAATAATTTCATTTACATTCTGAACAGCCTTTAATACACCCCGGCCGAGGTATTTGCTTTTATCACCATCACGGAGTTCAACGGCTTCGTGTTTACCAGTACTGGCACCACTGGGCACAGCTGCACGGCCCACCAGGCCATTTTCAGTGATTACATCTACTTCAACGGTGGGGTTACCACGGCTGTCTAATATTTGTCTTGCGTGAATGTCGGCAATGAAACTCATAATAAAATTGTTTTTAAGTTTTTAGTTCTGTGTTCTATAGTTTGACGCAGCAGTAGCTGCGTATCAGTAAAGTTGGTTTTTAACTGCTGCAAAGAAAAGGCATTCAGCGGGAGCGGCAAAGAACTGTTACCGTATGAAATGATTATTTTTATCAATACAAACACTTGTATGGATACGCAAACGATTACTTCAATAGCGATGGGCATTGCACTGAGTGCCTGTTGCGGCTTTCGGGTTTTTATTCCGATGCTGGGCGCCAGTGTTGCCGCTTATGCCCACTGGTTTAGTTTACCGGCAGACATGAGTTGGATGGGCAGCCTTCCTGCATTGATTTGTTTTGGCACGGCTGCTGTACTGGAGATTGCAGCTTATTATATTCCTTTTGTTGACAATTTATTAGACACCATTGCCACGCCATTAGCCGCAGTAGCCGGAACGGTATTGGCCGCTTCTTTTTTACCTGTTGGTGATGTTAGCCCGATGCTCAAATGGATACTTGCCATTATTGCCGGAGGTGGCGCTGCAGCTACTGTACAAACAGGAACCGGGCTGCTGCGTTTGGCAAGTACCAAAACAACAGCAGGCGCCGGTAATCAATTTGTAGCAACGGGTGAAAATGCACTGGCGGTGAGCGGTACGGTGCTGAGTTTTGTAGCGCCCGTGGTGATAGCGGTGATTTTTTTGTTGCTGATTGGGTGGATTATTCGCAAACTGATTAAAAAACTTTTATAAAAAATGCCTGCAGGAAACATTGCTGCAGGCATTTTTAATTGAACCAACTTTATTTACCTGTTTGGCGCTCCTCCTTTTTCAGAGCCGGGTCTTCCAAATAAAATATAATGAACATCCTGGTATTGGCTCCGGGTTGGAGGCTGGTTGTTTTGCGTTGTGTAACCTGCAGCATCAAACCATCTTCCGGGCAGGTATTGCCGAAGTGCAAGATTTCCGTATGCCCGGCCAACCGCTGCTGAGTAAAAATAAAAAAGATGAGAATATGCACATATCTAAATTGATAAGGTCAGGCTGTATGTGCAGCCCAATAGAATTACAGCAGTTGAAACAAAGCTTCTGTCAGCCTGCATTTTGGCAATACTTTTGTTGTAAACTGCCCTTCTATGTCCGAAAAAAAGGCTGATAGACAAATCTACCAGCCTGATTAATATTTGTTATTGAATTTACTCTTTGAAAAATTTGATTGATTGTATTTCTTTACCATTTACGATTTGTAAAACATAATAACCCGGTTTTAGTCTCGATACATTTAATCTGTGCTGCGTATTACCAGAACCGCTGCGTTCGGTGATTTGCAAAGTGTTTGTATTTACATCATAAACGTTCATTATGAACTGTAACTTTTCTTTGGTCGAATTTAGTTTATTTTCAGGCAAATATTTCTCATCTTCTTTTGCGGTTACTATTAGTTGGTCTTTTGTCGGGTTTGGAGTTGCAGCAAATGCATAACGAGCATTTCCAGTATATGAAAAGAATAAAAGTGTTTTCTGAAAGCAAGCACCATTTCCATTAATATTAAATGTAAATGGAATTCCGCCAGAACCTAAAGGTAACTGAAAGTATAAAGAGTTTTGGTAGTAGCTTGTTGAACCAACTGCCCAAAATAAAGGTGTTCCTCCAGAACCCAATGTAACTGTTCTGCCCGTCATGTTTTCAAGGTTAACGTAAACCATACAGCCCTGGTGAACAAAAACTGGCGAAGAATTACTAAAAATTGTTCCGCTTTGACTGGGGTGTGATACATTATAAAAAGTACATGCTTCTTGAAAGTAGGCATGTGGTTGTGATGCCGAGGTTGAATTATCATTAGCAATTGTCAAAACTCTTGTTTGATTAGGTATGCCGCATCCTAGGTTTGAAATGATAGCTGTAAGAGTTGTAGTAACAGTATACCATTTTTGGTTAGTAATCCTTAGTTGGTTAGGGGCAGGTGTATTAGGAGATAACTGCAATACAGGGCCTGCACTTCCAGGAATTGACCAGGCAACTGTTGCTCCTGTAGGTAAATTTGTAATGGAATAGTCGGAAGAATTACAAATTATTTGAGGCCCTGAGATAGCTAAACTATTTACATCGATTGATGGTGCAGGCTGCAAATTTGCAATATTCGTTGTATTTGTAGTTAATTGATTAGTATTTGCAGGGTCAAGCCAGTTACTTAATCTTGTAGCATTTGTTCCGCCGCCTGTCCATGATAAATCAAACCGCCCTCCAAATTTTCTAACTTGGTTGCAAACGGGTAAATTTCCATCATCTATACCGTAGTGTTGCCCAATGATTCTTCTATTTTGGTCAAAATAGGGCGATCCTGAACTTCCACCTTCTGTTGTGCCTTGGTCTACAATTAATCTCCAACATTGAGCACCTAAAAAATTATCAAATACAGGTGCGTCATTGTCTCGTGTTATTTTCATTACATCGCCTCTGGGATGGTGGATGATTGTTTCCTGAGTGATTCCATTTGTATTTCTATTCCAGCCTGCATAATTAATACCAGAGTTTACAGGAGGAGTATTGTTTAATTCGACTAAACACATATCTGTACCTGCCCAATTTGCTCGCAGGGTAGAACCATTGTAAGTAACACCATCGCTGTTTTGAGAGGGAGTACAAGTGGCACTCCATGCTTGAAATGTAAATCGCCAATTCGTTACGTTTTGCTGTGGTCGTCCTGGTGGATTGAAACAATGATTAGCGGTTAAGAAAAATGGTCGGTTTGTATTACATGTATTCATTATCATTGCGCCACTGCACCAAACTTCCCCGTTGTCATTTAAAACCAAAGCTACTGAATTTCTCTCCGCTTCCCATCCAGTGCCTAATGGACAAAGTACGTTAATATTGCAAGGAGCTGATTGACCAAAACCACCAACTTGTGTTTTGTACACTTCCTTGTAGCCATAAGCAATATTATTTGCATGAAGCACTAAATCCTTTACGGTAGCAATTGGTGTTTTTATTTCAATCGTCAAAAATTCTCCTTTATAAACCCAACTTCCCCAAACTCCATTGCTATTGTTTTCTTTTTCAGTTATTGGCCCAGTAACAATGCTTCCGTCCTGATTATAAATAAACATTTCCGTTTTTTGTGGTAAATAAAACTTATCAAAATTTATACTTGTAGATAAAGCACCATTCAGCCGTACTTTATATTTTCCGTAAGAAAATTCTTTGTCATTATTCCATTTTAACTGTTGAGCAATATTAAGATTTAATGGAAGTGCCTTAGCTAAACGAAATGCTTGAATTTCATTCGATTCCAAAATATTTTTTCTTTCAACTACTAATAGACTGTCAATCTTCATTGCAGGTAATTCAAAATCAACCTCAGGGCTATAATTTTTTAGGAATAACCCTTTGTTAGCACTTATTGTTTCGTGGCTAAAGCTTGTTTTTACTTGTGCCATCGCATAGTTGCCAGTAAGAAACGTAATAATTAATGCGATGTGTATTATCTTTTTCATGTATAATTTTTTAAAAAATTAAAAATGATAGTAAACAGTTATAGCAGCACCTAGTGAAAATTTATTTCGGGCTATTTGCTGTGTGTCGTTCGAATAGTCGTATTTAAAAAATATTTCGTCATTATTCCATTTGGTATATATTGGCAATATTAATTCTGCCTCAATCGAAAATTTATTATTAATATTTCTTTCTATACCAAAACCTGTATTTATTATTTGCCCTATATTTAATGATTTTGTATTTACTTGAAAGGTATTATAATCGCTATCTTTATACACAGTATACTTTTGTCTAAATGAACGCATATTATTGTAGTTAAGGTTAAAACTGAATATAGAAATACTGCTAATTCTTTTACTATATCCAATTCCTATTAAAACTATGATATTGTCATACTTATAAAATTGTGTGCTATAAAGCAGACTAACTGGGCTGGTATATTCAAATGGCCGTCTAATTCCAAAAGATTGTTTAAAGTATCCAACTCCTATCTTAGCAAATAATCCATTGTAGATGGTTTTGGAATAATTTAAATTAACCCCATAACTTATCGATTTCCCATTAGGCGTGTTTCTCTTACCCAGTGTATAATAAGTAGCTTCAGAATTATTCCAAATTGCAGGAATAGAAATTCCTAATTTGCTTGTTTTCTCAAATTTTGATTGAGCCCTTACTGTTATACAAATAATACTTATTAATAAAATAATTATACTTTTTTTCATATTGCAAATTTTAAATGACGAAATATTTTTTATTAGTAGGAGGACTGTTTTCTCTAATTAAGATGTAAATAAATTTTTTCATGCTAATTGCTTTGCTTATCGCTCAACTTGCCAACTATTAGGGGCTGTCGGATGGGGGTTGCTTACAACGTTTGTATTGAATCTTCTGATGCTCACATAATCACCATACCTGTTTACAGAACTTGTGCTGAGTCTTGGGTAGTAAACAATAAAATCTCCCATAAACCCTGCAGCATGATGAGCTTCGGTAGTTCTGCCTCCCCATCCCAATGAAATGCCGACCTCATTATCAGTATTGGTTGCAAAACATGGATAAGCAAATGCATAATCATTATTCCATATCTGCATTTGTTCAATAACACTGTAATCAGTGTTTCGCACTTTCACTACTTGTATTTGCGCATTGGTAAAGCCACCACCTGCTCCGGCATTCCATGCATACCACACTTCATTATTGCGTCTTGTAACACCCAGCACCGCATTACCCGGAAAACCAAAAGCAAGCCAGTTAACTCCTGATGGGGTATTGGAACTGTAGGCTTGTGTCCATGAATTAATATCCCTGTCTCTCCAGTAATAAACAGTTTCTGATTCACGCCAGGAAAATAAACGCATTTTACTGATACTTACATGGCCTGCCCAGTACACTTCATTTCCTGTGTTCTGACTTACATGGCCACCATACGCATTGCCTCCATCAGTTGCCTGTGTAAACCAAAAAGTAAAACCGGTTCCCAGTTGAATTTCTCTCAATGGCAAACGCATTACAATTAAGCCGGTGTTCACTGCATCGCTGCTGATGTAAATCCAGTTATCACCCACTGATACATCAGGATAATCCAATGCTCCTGCAGTAGCACCCACCTGTGTGCTTGTAATATCCCAATAAGTCCATGCGGTGGCACCACTGCTGATGATATCTGCTGTACTGGCCGAAGCGACACGTATAATGTTTCTTCCTAATAAACAATTGGCTCCATTGCCACAAAACTGCATAAACCAGATAAACCGGTCGATAGAGGGCACATATTGAATAATCTGGTCGCAACAAAATCCATTGCTGATGTTATTACCGGCAGCATCAGTAACCGGCCCGCTTGGAAAAATAGTTGTGGGATTAATTGTTGTAAAAGTTCTTCCGCTGTCTGTTGATAAACGAACACTTGAGTTATAAGAATACAATACAACACCCCTGTTGGCTGCTGCATTTACATCAGGAGTAATGTTTACGCCACCACCTGTTCTTTCATTTTGAAATTTGTAAAAATTTATTGCTGCGCCAGCCGGATTCAATGGATTGCCGGAACTGTCAAAATCAATTTTTTTTAATTCAATTTTTGAATTGACAGGTTTCAGATCTCCCCGCTTTGGCCCATCAGGAACTTTGTAAGGTTTATCCATGTTGGGATCTTCTGCTTTAGGTGTAAATGGCGGGTATTGTTTGTCACGTACTTTTTTGGGTTGAACGGTGCTGCTTTTTGCATCCCTGTTTCCAAGTGTTGGGTCTTCCTGCGGACGTTTGCCCCTGTTTAAAATAATCCATAAAAGAACAGCAATGATTGCAATAACAGCAATAAGTAATAAAAGCGTACTTCGTTTCATGGTGCAACTTTTTAAGTAAACAGATAAGGTGTACCAATAAAGTTTACAAAAAAAGAAGCAGAAATGCAACTGTTTACATTCTTAATTTACAGAAGTAGATGGTTTCCTGCAAACAAGATTCTCTTGCAGGAGAAATACTGTAAAAAGTGGTTATGCAGTTAAACTCCTGAACACTTCTTCCAAACTTTGATTGCCGCTTTGCAGTGAAACGATGTTGAGATTATGTTCAACCGCCATGGAAAGAATTTGTTTGCGTAAAAATTCTTCATCACTGCTTTCAATTTGCCAGCTATACGCATCTTGTTTATTTACGCTGATGGCTGCCGGCAATCGTTGTAACCATTCTGCTTCCAGCGCTTCTTTAAACGTTACCTGTACCGTTGCATTTTTCGCTGCAGACTGAAGTTTGCTCAACGCATCATCGGCCACAATACTGCCCTTGTTAATAATAATTACCCGGTCGCAAATAGCCTGCACTTCCTGCATAATATGAGAGGAGAATAAAACCGTTTTATTTTTACCGAGCTCTTTAATGACGTTTCTGATTTCCACAATCTGGTTGGGATCAAGTCCGCTGGTGGGTTCGTCTAAAATCAGAACTTCAGGATCATGAATCAAGGCTGCGGCTAAACCCACACGCTGTTTGTACCCTTTTGAAAGCTGTGCAATTTTTTTATGAGCTTCCGGGGTTAGACCCACCTGTTCAATGGCTTTTTCAATATTTGCTTTTTTGTTTTCAATAGCATGAACATCTGCCACAAAATGTAAATACTCCCGCACATACAGATCATAATACAATGCATTGCTTTCCGGCAAATAACCAATTTTTTGTTTGGTGGCCAGCGGGTTGGTTTTTACATCCATATCACAAACAGCAGCGCTTCCGCCATCTGCCTGTAAGTAGCCGGTAATAATTTTCATGGTGGTGCTTTTGCCTGCGCCATTGGGGCCAAGGAACCCAACAATTTCCCCTTTGTTTATTTTAAACGAAATATTGTTTACAGCTTTTTGTGTGCCGTATTCTTTGAGGAGTGCTTTTACTTCGATGGACATGCTGCGAAAATAAGATAATACACAATCATCAGTCATTTTTGCCCTATCAGGCGGGGGCGCAGATGGGCTAAAAGCGAAAGCCCTGGTTAAACAACCGGGGCTTTCATAAAAAACCAACCATATGAACAGACATCGAATGAGCCAATAGGGGATGGCTCAAAGTTCCTTCAGTAAAAAGACCGTGGCTCTGCTGCTTTCGCTGCACGGGGCCGGAAAAAAATCAGGGCTCCAGTTCTGTTGAACTTTCGGGCAAATGATCATATTCACCCTTCCACGCATACCAGCCAAAAATTACCAGCCCAATAGCGATGGGGATAAACACAATTACAAAAACACCCCATTGTATTTTGGTATCCATCACCGGCTTTTTTGCAATTTCTGATAAAGCAGTGCTGATGAGAAAATAGCAGACCAGCGGGCCAAGGGCCATCCAGATGATTCCTGCAAAACGTTTTATTTGATTCATAAATGTTGAATTAAAGATTCTGACTTTAACTTTCTGACCTGACAGGTTGAGTGTTAAATGCTAACTGTATCATTAAAATCTGTTTGTATTCAGTTCATGAACCTGTCAGGTCAAATACTGGCTCAATGTTCAGACCTGACAGGTTGATTATGTAAGCACTGTTTGTATCATTTTATTCAGTTTGCCTGCAGTTCATGAACCTGTCAGGTCAATAGTGTTTAATCATTCACATCCTTATCAATTTTATTGGTGATGTATAAAGCTCCGATTACAAAACAAATCATCGCCACAATAATGGGGTACCAAAGCCCCACTAAATGATCACCCGTATAAATAGTAGTTAATAATGTTGCAATAAAAGGCGTAAGCCCGCCAAATACACCGTTGCCAATATGATAAGGTAAACTCATAGAAGTGTAACGGATTTTTGTGGGGAACATCTCTACTAAAAATGCGGCAATGGGACCGTACACCATGGTTACAAATAAAATCAGCAGCCAAACGAGAAAAACAAATTTCCAATTAAGCGATGAAGAAAGATGTTTGTCTTTATAATTTATCGGGCCGGGTATAGATAAAACTTTTTTATACTCAGGCAAGATTGTATCTGTTTTTATCACGGTAAACATTCTGCCATCTTTATTGGTATACAATATTGTAGTAAACATTAATTCATGAATGCTTCCTTTAATTGAATCAATTTTAGTTTCTGTTTTTGACACTTTAGTATTCACATCTTTCATCCACTCCTTCGCATCCGCTTCTTTTACAAACTCATGAAAGATGGGCCTGTAAAACAAAATCCCCAGCAGCATTCCCGCCATCATAATCCGCTTTCTGCCAATTTTATCGCTCCAGCTTCCAAACAAAACAAAGAAAGGTGTTGCAAATAATATCGCCCAAATGATGATGGTGCGGCTTTGTTCAAACTCAATCTTGCATACATTTTCTAAAAACGATTGTGCATAAAACTGACCGGTGTACCAAATAACACCCTGCCCCATAGTAGCGCCAAACAATGCCAGCAGCACCATTTTTAAATTGGCTTTATGTGCAAAGCTTTCTTTTAACGGGTTGACGGATGTTTTTCCTTCACTTTTCAATTTTGCATACAATGGTGATTCTTTCATCTTCAATCGTATGTAAATGGAAACAATAACCAATAAAACGGAAACCAAAAAAGGAATGCGCCATCCCCACTCATTAAACTTTTCGATTGATTTGATGCGGTCTGCATCCAAACTATGTCTTGTAATTAAGATTACACCCAGCGAAACAAATAAACCCAGCGTGGCTGTTGTTTGTATCCACGATGTATAGAATCCTCTTTTGTTAGGCGGTGCATGTTCTGCTACATAAGTGGCAGCGCCACCATATTCACCACCCAATGCAAGACCCTGCAATAAGCGTAACAGTAAAACAA
The DNA here is from genome assembly GCA_019747705.1 of Chitinophagaceae bacterium. Lineage (GTDB taxonomy): Bacteria > Bacteroidota > Bacteroidia > Chitinophagales > Chitinophagaceae > Lacibacter. Next base: position 28,330 of record JAIEQM010000137.1, read on the forward strand.
TAATAGGCGCAGCATAACCAATGCTTTCAAAACGTGGCACAAGACCAATACCAAATGTGGCGCCACCCATTAAAATAAGTGTGAGCAGAAACGTGTATTTGCGTCCAACAATATCACCCAATCTTCCAAACACCAGTGCGCCAAACGGCCGCACAATAAAACCTGCTGCAAAAGTGGCCAGTGTTGAAAGCAATGCAGCAGTGGGATTTGTTTTCGGAAAAAAATTAGCAGCGATGATGGGCGCCAAGCTTCCAAAAATGTAGAAGTCGTACCATTCAATCAATGTACCGAGCGATGATGCACCAATTACTTTCCAGATGCCTTTGTTGCTTTGGTTCATGAATTGAAGTTAATGTGCAATGAATGTGCAATCATGAATTATTTTTCCGCTCCTTTGGCTTCATTATTTGTGCAATGATTGTGCAATACAATTATTGCTAATGTAAATGATTTCTTGTTCAGAAGGCGGAAGAGCCCGAAAAAATTGTAATGTCTGTATCATATTTGCCTTTCACCGATTTTAATATTAACGTATTGTGCTATTAAAAGTCTTTTTTTAAAGCACCAGAGGTGCGCTATGTCAGTAGAAAAATCATTTCAATATAATTAGAGCCCCATCGGGGCGATATGTTTTTAAAATTAACTACATGTATCGCCCCGATGGGCAATGTCATTAAGTTAAGCGTCACCTCGACCGTAGGGAGAGGTCTCACAAAATGTGTTAAGCTTGAAGTTTAGGAGATTTCTCCTTCCGTCGAAATGACGAACGCTTAACTTAATGACATTGCCCGATGGGGCTCTATATAGGTTTCTTGTGTTATTTTCTACTGACATTTCGCCCTTACAGGGCTTTTGTAAAGCAAAATGCTATTTTTTAATAGCAAAATGCGTTAATATTAATAATAAAAATGAGGAGGTGAATCTTTTATAAATTGTATTTTTATCATCATACAAGAATGCATTATGAGTTATCCTTTTCAAATCAAATCTTTCGAAGAATACAAAGCCGCTTACAAAAGAAGTGAAGAAGACCCCGAAGGTTTTTGGGATGAAGTGGCTTCACATTTTGTATGGAGAAAAAAATGGGAGAAAACACTCGACTGGAATTTTATTGAACCGCATGTGCGCTGGTTCCCCGGCGGTAAATTAAATATTACTGAAAGTTGTATTGACCGTCATCTTCCTGCCATGGGTGAAAAGCCTGCTTTCATCTGGGAGCCCAACGACCCCAATGACCGTGTGCGTGTGGTAACGTATAACCGCCTGCACAAACGTGTGTGCCAGGTGGCACAAATGCTCAAAAACAACGGTGTACAAAAAGGCGACCGTGTTTGTATTTACATGGGCATGGTGCCGGAGCTGGTGTATGCAGTGTTGGGTTGTGCAAGAATCGGCGCTGTACATAGTGTCATCTTTGGAGGCTTCAGTGCACAGAGCATTGCAGACCGTTTGTATGATGCAGAAGCGGAATATATCATTACCTGCGATGGCGCTTTCCGTGGCGGAAAAGATATTCCGTTAAAAAGTATTATTGATGATGCACTGATTGGAAACCGAACTGTAAAAAAAGTAATTGTATATACCCGCACAAGAACTCCCGTGAGTATGATTAAAGGAAGAGATGTGTGGTGGGAAGATGAAATGGATTTTGCAGAAACCCAAGTGGAGAAAGACGGCGTGGTTTATTTTCCTGCAGAAGAAATGGATGCAGAAGACCCTCTGTTTATACTTTATACTTCAGGAAGTACGGGCAAACCAAAAGGTGTGGTGCATACCTGCGGAGGTTATATGGTGTGGACGGGTTATACGTTTGTAAACGTGTTTCAGTACAATCCCGGTGATGTACATTTTTGCACAGCAGATATTGGTTGGATAACCGGTCACAGTTATATCTGTTACGGTCCGTTAAGTGCAGGCGCTACATCTGTAATGTTTGAAGGTATTCCCACATGGCCTGATGCCGGACGTTTTTGGGATATTGTTGACAGGCATAAAGTAAATATTCTCTACACAGCTCCTACTTCCATCCGCAGTTTGATGGGTTTTGGTTTGGAACCATTGAAAGGGAAAGATTTATCATCCTTAAAAATTCTCGGCACTGTTGGTGAACCCATTAATGAAGAAGCATGGCATTGGTATGATGAACATATCGGAAAGAAAAAATGCCCTATTGTAGATACATGGTGGCAAACAGAAACAGGCGGTGTGTTGATTTCTAATTTGGCAGGTGTTACTCCTTCAAAAGCTTCGTGGGCTACATTGCCCATGCCGGGTGTGCACCCAATCCTTGTAGATGAAAACGGAAAAGAAGTAACCGAGAAAGATGAGCAGGGTTTGTACAAGGGAAATCTTTGCATCAAAAATCCATGGCCATCTATTATTCGCACTACCTGGGGTGATCATGAACGCTGCCGCACCAATTATTTTGCAACCTATCCCAATTTATATTTCACTGGTGATGGTGCGTTGAAAGATGAAGAAGGCAATTTCAGAATTACAGGACGTGTGGATGATGTATTGAATGTAAGCGGCCACCGTATAGGCACAGCCGAAGTGGAGAATGCCATCAACATGCATGCCGATGTGGTGGAAAGTGCAGTGGTGGGTTATCCGCATGATATCAAAGGCCAGGGCATTTATGCATACGTCATCTGCAGTCATATCCATGGCGATGAGCAGCAAACAAAAAACAATATTCTGCAAACAGTAACAAGAGTTATCGGCGCTATTGCCAAGCCCGATAAAATTCAATTTGTAAGCGGACTGCCCAAAACACGCAGCGGAAAAATTATGCGGCGCATTTTAAGAAAAATTGCAGAAGGTGAAACAAGTAATTTGGGTGATACTACTACTTTGCTTGACCCGGGTGTGGTGGAGGAAATTGTGAAGGGGAAATTGTAAATGTGAATAGTGAATAGTCAAAAGTGAATATAAACCCCGACCCCGACGACAGTGTCGGGGTTCTTTTTTACATCATGGATGTGGAGTAAATCTTTTTTTAGAAGAGTTTTTCATCGCTGTTAAATTAAAGATTCCCAGACTCTGTGTTAGCGGTAACATTACTCTACTATAGTTTTAAAACGACCTATGATTACCATGGTATCAATAAAGTTATCAGTCCATCTATGAGTAACTTGAATACTTGACCATATACTACCTGTCAGACTATCTCCACGTTGGTATTTAGATTTGTTTAGCTCAATTGTTTTATTGTATAGTTTAAATAAAGGAAGTCTATAAGATGTGTCAGTTATTGAATAAGTTTGTTCAAATCTATCCGTAATTTTTTCTTTGACCTGGAAAAGTGTAAACTTATACGGATTAAAGGAACTGTCTTCTCCAGTCAGTTCAATTATTAAACTATCATTAATTATTGTTGCTTGACAGTGAGACAATGTGTATAATAATGTGTCTTGCTTAATTATGACATCTGAGAAATAGATATTTTTCTTTATAGTTTGATTCTCTGAACAAGAAACCAAACCGATAAAAAGAAAGATTGTAATTCTAATCATAATGTTTGAGTCGTACTGATTTTTTTGATTCTTTCTCCTTTCAAAAACGAGTTTTTAACCTCTGCTATATTAAAGAGGTGATGTCTTTACCTTGGCTGTTGTTTACAGGGCGCATGCTCGTCATTGCTAATGTATGCAAAGTTTTGATAGTATCATATTAGGTCGCTTTCGCATTACGGCGAATACTACAGAACCCACGTACAAAACCTTTCTGACACTGCACCTTAGAACGTTTCTTATTTATCAGCCGAAATCATACAGAACTTTTCTTTTGTACATTAGCCGGGCAGAGTTCCACATCAATAATTAAAAATGAAAATCCAATCGCTTAAACATTCATTCATCTTACTGGGTTTTGTATTGCTTAAATTTATTCTTCAATATTCTTTAATCAGCCCGGAGTATGATTTGCAGAGAGATGAGTACCTGCACCTGAACATGGCCCATCATTTGGCATGGGGTTATGTTTCTGTTCCGCCTGTTACGTCGTGGATTTCTTATATTATTGGTTTGCTGGGCAATAGTGTTTTTTGGGTGAAATTTTTCCCGGCATTGTTTGGTGCACTCACCATTATTTTTGTTTGGAAAACCGTAGAAGCATTAAACGGAAATGTATTTGCACTGGTGCTCAGCGCAACCTGTGTTTTGTTTTCTGCAGTACTGCGGCTCAATGTATTGTTTCAGCCCAACTCGCTTGATCTTTTATGCTGGATGGCTTTTTACTATGTTGTTATCAGGTATTTTCAATCAGAGCAATTAAAATGGCTGTACTATGGCGCCCTTGTTTTTGCCATTGGCTTTTTAAATAAATACAACATTGCTTTTTTAGTTGCCGGTTTGCTGCCTGCTGTTTTAGTAACCCCACAGCGAAATGTTTTTTTCAACCGGCATTTTTATTTTGCATGTTTGTTAGCGCTGCTGCTTATTTCCCCAAACCTGGCGTGGCAGTATAACAACGGATTCCCTGTAATTCATCATTTGCAGGAGCTTTCATCCAGGCAATTGGTACACGTGGAGCGGGCAACATTTCTAAAAAATCAGTTGCTGTTTTTTACGGGCGCTATTTTTGTTATTCCGGCTGCACTCTATGCATTGCTTGTGTACCCTGCGTTTAAAAAGTATAAAGCTTTCTTTTGGGCGCTTCCTTTTACACTTTTCATATTCACTTACCTAAAAGCAAAAGATTATTATGCAATGGGGTTGTATCCTGTTTACATTGCTTTTGGAAGTGTTTATCTTGCTCAGGTACTCCATAAAGGATGGAAAAGATTTTTACAGCCTGTGCTGATTGCGTTGCCTGTTTTATTTTTTATGCTGATGTTTAAAATTGCCTTCCCCAATAAAAGTCCTGATTATATAGTAAATCATTCACGGGTTCATAAAAAATTAGGTCTGCTTCATTGGGAAGATGGCAAAGATCATGCACTGCCGCAGGATTTTGCAGATATGCTGGGATGGAAAGAACTGGCCGTGAAAGTGGACAGCGTTTTTTCAGCGTTGCCTCATCCAGATGAAACTTTGGTTCTTTGTGATAACTACGGACAGGCAGGAGCTGTTAATTATTATAAAACCAATCCAAAGCTAATTGCATCCTCTTTTAATGCAGATTATATCAACTGGTTGCGCTATGACAAAAAAATTACTGATGTTATTTTAGTAAAAGAGGAAAAATATGATGATGATAAAGAACGAAAAACGGAAATCCCTCTCGTGGATACGGTTTACCTTGCAGACAGGAGAGTGAATCAATATGCAATAGAAGACACAATCTCCATCTATGTTTTAAGAGGTGCAAAAATTGATGTAAACAAACGAATAAAAGAAGAAGCAGACAGAAAGAAAAGCGGTAAAGAATAATGCTTTCAAAACATTACATATCGGCATCAAATGATTTTTTAATAACAAGAAACCCCGGCGCTTCGGCCGGGGTTCTTTTTGTGCGCCATGCATGCCATTGTTCTTTAAAGTTAAAGTCTTGAACAGGCCATCTAACGGGAACTGTTAAT
>JAIEQM010000013.1 GCA_019747705.1 Chitinophagaceae bacterium
AACCGCCGTACACGCAAGTACATACGGTGGTGTGAGAGGGCGGCAAAGTTTAATATCTTTGCCCCCTACTTTAATCATATTTGCCGCAAATAAAATTATATGAAAAAAATACTGCTATTGCTTTTCGTCTGCTTGTCATCATCAATCTCCCTAATGGCACAATTTCAAAAAGGAAATAAAGTGCTTGGATTTGGATTAGGCTTTAATTCTTTTTCAAATGAAGAAACGGCAAACAATTTTACTCAAAAAAGAAATGGCACAGGCTTTAATCTGTCAACTGAATTGGGTTTTGCAACAGGTGCCAACCGGTTAAATGGTTTTTTTGTAAGCGGTGGCTTTAACAGAACCCGTTTTGAAAACCCTGCTCAAGCCGGAAGTAAGTTTAAAGAAGATAGCTACAATGCGGGCGCTGGTTTTTTTACAAGAGTGTACAAGCCCATTGGAAAAAGTTTTTTTGTTTTTGGCGATGGAAGGGCAGGATTCAATTATTCTGAGCAGAGGGTGGGGGCAACAACTTTTAATAATCAAAAAAACTATTCTGTTGCGGCTGCAATTTATCCAGGTATTGCTTACAAATGGAATCAGAAGTTTTTACTGGAGTTGCGCCTTGCAGATTTGTTAAGCCTTAACTATTCGCATGTGCGTACCAAAAATGGAGTTAATAATGCAAAGAGCACGTCAAACAACTTTGGTCTTAACTCCAGTCTTGGAGTTGGCTATTTACAAAATTTTGGTATTGGTGCAAGATGGATATTGGGTTCCAACAAAAAATCATAAAATAAAAATCCCGCCACGCCGGCGGGATTTCTTATTCTCATGCTGATCTCGTTGTTATTGCAAAATTCAATTAAGGTCTTAAGCCTGCTCTTGGCCCGCCCACTGCATAAGTGGCCTGCATACGCAAAGCCTGCCCGGCAGTGAACATATACATACAGGCATCATCGGTATAATCCATGTAATTCATCGTCATCATAATGGGAGTACCGGTACAGGTACTCCTGGTGCCTGCTGCCGGGCAACCATAATTGGCACCCGTATGCAATGGTGTATCACCCACAAAATCATTACCGCAGGTTGCATCACCCCAGATATGGCGTAAGTTAAACCAATGCCCCACTTCATGTGTAGCTGTTCTTCCTTTATTAAATGGTGCAGTGGCAGAACCTGTAGTGCCAAATACATTATCATCAATTACAACACCATCTGTTGAAGATGCACCGCCGGGGAATTGAGCATAACCCAAAATGCCGCCGCTTAAATTACAAACCCAGAGATTTAAAGTTGTTGTGGGGTTAGTGGGATTGATGCCGCCACCACTACTTTTTTTCATGGCATCATTGGTGCTCCAGCTTGTTTTGGTGGTTGATTTCCGTGTTACGTTGGCTGTGCTCCAGATGAAACGGATTTTAATATCGCCTGAGCGTACTGCAGTAAAAGTGGATGGGGTTAATCCATAATCACTGTTTGTAGCTGCAAAATCTGCATTCAGCACATCAATCTGAGATTGTATTTGTGCATTGGAAATATTTTGTGCTGCTGTTCTATACAACACATTTACCCACACGGGTATTTCCAGAGTGCCGTCTGCTAATACACGGTAAGCCGCAGGGTTAGCCAGTACTTTTTGGGTAAACCTTTCAATTTCATTCATTTTTTGCTGAAGACCGGGATTGGCTTTCAGTTGCTCCTGCAATACATCATAAGAGGCACAAACTTTCCTGCTGAGCGCAACATTTTCGTTTTCCGGATCAGTAATTTCCTGCTGTACATTTTTGTTTTTGTTACAGGCAGCAAATAACACAATGCCTAATGCGGCAATTAAAGAAATTTTTCTCATGTTAATAGTTGGGTTTATGAGTTAAATAAAAAAAGACAAGTGAATATAAAAAAATTATACTCACAGTTGTAAGGAAATGAGATTTTTTTTGCACATCTAATAAGAAACTTTATTTCAGGCCAGGGCTGGCTGTTCCAAAGAATTCGCTAATGGCTTTTGTTTCATCTTCTTATGCATCACATAAAACCAAAGAGGTGGAATATGTGCCAGTATCATCATGCCCGGGTAGCCGGTGGGCATTTGGGGCGAATCATCATGATGCCGGAGTATTTGATATTTACGGCTTGCCATATAGTGATGATCACTGTGGCGGCTTAGTTCAAACATCATCAGCCTTCCAATAACATGATTACTGTTCCAGCTATGATGCGGCATGGCCCGTTCATATATACCGCTTTCTTTTTTAGTACGGCTCAAACCATAATGCTCAATATAATTTACACATTCCAGCAGCAGAATGCCCATAAAGGCGGCAGCTAAATAAAACAGCAGCACTTTCACTCCGAATATAAAATAGATAACTGTAATGAAAGCAACCTGGAGAAGCTGTGCCTGCAGCATTTCATTCTGCCAAAATGAACGGCCTTTCTTTTTCATTTCCTCATTGGCAATTTTCCAGGCGCTGATGTAACTGAAGATAATGGTGCGTGGATAAAACATAAATAAAGATTCGTTTATGCGGGCGCTGCTGGGATCTTCATGCGTTGCCACATTTTTATGATGACCTTTATTGTGTTCAATAAAAAAATGAATGTATTGACTTGTTAAGAGTAATGCTTTTGCAAGGAATTGTTCTGTTTTATTTACACGGTGGCCCAATTCATGTGCCACATTAATTCCAAATACACCACAGAGTAAACCCATACTCATAATTCTGCCGGTAATATCAACCCATGTTAGATCAGGATTATTAAATGAAAAAAGAAACTGTATCAGCAATAAATAGTGAAGCGGTACAATAGCATATAAAATGTAATCATAGGTTTTATCAGCTTTTGCCATTTCTTCTTCAGCGGCAGTGAGGTTGGCAGTTTGTGGTTTCAAAAACAATTCAATAAAAGGAATAATTCCAAATGCATAGATCACCGGAAAAAACGTAACAATTCCTGTTTTTTGAAATGAAAAATACGCTGCAATCAGCACAATAAAAGGACTGATATATTTATATGGTCTGATGTTCATGTTCTAAAGTTAGAGTGAGTTGGAGAGATGAAGAAATAATTTTCACATTTCTTTCGTTTAACATTAAACCTGTTGGTTCATTGTTTGTCAATACCAACTGAAATAAGAACTATATGCCGGTATCTCTCCAGTTGAAAAATCAGCACCTGTTATGGCGTGCAGGCTTTGGCCCCGCAGTTGAACAATGGAATGACATTATAAAAACTTCTCCTCAAAAATTATACGATGCACTGGAAAAGGCCAGCCGCAAAGAACCCATGCCTCTGAACGTGGCAACCAATGTGTTTGACGGGCTCATGAATGGTATTGATGGCATCCGCCGCACCGAAATGACTCCCGAGCAGCGTAAAGAACTTCAAAAGAAAACAAGAAAAGAAGTTCGGAATCTTAACCTGGAGTGGCTGAATGAAATGGTGAACAGTGAGCAGCAGCTTCGTGAAAAAATGGCCTTCTTCTGGCACGGGCATTTTGCATGCAGAAACTTAAATGCCTGGTATCAGCAGGATTTAATCAATACCATCCGCCGCAATGCACTTGGTAATTTTGGTATGATGCTGAAAGAGGTGAGCCGCAGTGCGGCCATGCTTGCGTTCTTAAACAATCAGCAAAACCGAAAACAAAAACCCAATGAAAATTTTGCACGTGAAGTAATGGAGCTTTTTACCATGGGCCGTGGTAATTATACAGAAAAAGATATTAAAGAAGCGGCACGTGCATTTACAGGATGGCAATTTAAACTAAATGGTGAGTTTGTTTTTCGCCCGCAATTGCATGATGACGGGCAGAAAACCGTATTGGGCAAAACAGGAAACTTTGATGGTGATGATGTGCTGGATATTTTGCTGCAGCACAAACAAACATCTGTCTATATTACCCGAAAGCTGTATAAGTTTTTTGTGAACGAAGAAATAGATGAAACAAGAATAAATCAGCTGGCTGATGGTTTTTACAACAGTAATTACGACATCAGCAAACTCATCCGGAATATTTTTACAGCAGATTGGTTTTATGCTGAAAAAAACATCGGCAGCAGAATAAAATCGCCCATTGAATTAATGGCAGGCATCCGCAGAAGCTTACCCATGGATATTTCATTGCCTGAAGCACAACTCTATCTCCAGAAAATTATGGGGCAAATATTATTTTATCCGCCCAATGTGGCAGGATGGCCCGGCGGTAAAAACTGGATTGACAGTTCTTCACTCATGTTCCGTATGCGGTTACCGCAACTCATGACCATGAAAGAATCATTCAACATCAAACCCAAAACGGATGACGACCAGGATATGGGCCGCATGCAGCAGGATGATGAGATGCAGAAGAACAATAAAAAAATTGGCGGTGGTGGCCGTGTAATTGAAACCACCATCAAATGGCAGATGCCCTATGATGCATTGCAAAAAACAGCAAGGGAAAATTTGTTACCGGCTATAACAGCATTCATGTGGCAAACAGACGCCGCCAAGATGAATAAAGCAATGGTTGAAAAATTTTTAGATGCCAGCAGCAGGGAACGGTATATCCAAACAGGAATTATTCATGTAATGTGCACACCGGAATATCAATTATGTTAAGTTAAAAATACAAAGTACGAAGTACAATTTGATGTACTTCGTACCTCTTACTTCGTACTTCAACTTTTTATTATGGTTATCAAACGTAAAGACTTTATCCAAATCGGTTCACTGGCAACAGCTTCAGTGTTTATGCCCAAATTTCTAAAAGCATTTGAAACAACAAGTGCTGTTCCGCCGGGTAATAAAGTGGTAGTCATTATCCAGTTCAGCGGTGGTAATGATGGATTGAATACAGTAATTCCTGTGCGGAACGATTTGTATTACAGCAACCGTCCACGTTTGGGTATTCAAAAAAATGCAGCGCTTGCATTGGGTGATGAAGCTGGTTTGCATCCATCATTAACTGCATTTAAAGAGTTGTATGATGAGGGCAGCCTGGGTATTTTCAACAGTGTGGGTTATCCCAATCCTGATAAAAGTCATTTCCGCAGTATGGATATCTGGCACAGTGCAAGTGATAGCCGTGATTACTGGAACACCGGCTGGATTGGAAGATATTTGGATGCTCAGTGCGCCGGTTGCGATAAACCAACACAGGCTCTGGAAATAGATGATGTATTAAGTTTAGCGTTAAAAGGAGAACATATTAAAGGCCTTGCACTGGAAGACCCCAGGCGATTGTACAATACCAGCCAGGAAAAATATTTTAAAGAAATTATGGCCAGTCACCAGGCTGATGCACATGAACAGCCGGTTGAGTATTTATACAAAACGATGGCCGAAACAATTTCAAGCGCTGATTACATTTTTAAACAAAGCAGGCAAAGCCCTTCAAAAGAAACCTATCCTGATACCGGGCTTGGTAAAGGGTTAAAAACAATTGCATCACTCATCTTCAGTGAAATCAATACCAAAGTGTATTACATTTCACTCGGAAGTTTTGATACACATGTGGGCCAGGAAGGTCAGCAAAAGCGTTTGTTTGATGAATTGAATAATGCAGTAAAAGCATTTGTAAAAGATTTAAAAGCCAACAACCGTTTTAATGATGTGCTCTTATTTTCTTTTTCTGAATTTGGACGAAGAGTGGCACAAAATGCAAGCGGAGGAACCGATCATGGCAAGGCCAATAATATGTTTTTCATCAGCGGTGGATTAAAGCAAAAAGGTTTGTACAATGGCTTGCCCGATTTGAGCAAACTGGATGATGGCGACTTGCAGTTTCAATTAGATTTTCGTGAAGTATATGCCACCGTGCTTAATAAATGGCTGGGCGCCGATGCAGAAGCAATTTTGAAACAGAAGATGAAGATGCTGGATTTTATATAGGCTAAGAGTTTGAAAGAGGAGAAAGAGTAAAAGAGATATTGTTCGTCTTAATCTTAGACAGCATCCCTTTTCCGTAAAATTACCATTTTCAATTTATAGGGAAACTCCTGTTGTTCAATTGAATATTTGTTTTATTTTTGACTTATCCAATTATCAAAGAAAAACTAAAGTCCAATTTCTATGGAAGTATCTTACTTCTTCCGCAAAGCACGGTCGCATGCTTTTAGTATCGAATCATTATTCGATAATATCCAGCAACAGGTTAAGGTTCAAAATCAATTCAAAGCCAGCAAGGTGGTGGTTCCGTCTATCCGTAATGTAATGGCCAATATTGTTGCGGCCGGGCAAAAGCAATCCGATATTAATCATATCACCGGCGATATTCATTATGTTTCTCTTGGTATGAAGAAACGTAATACCATCCTCACCATTCATGATTGTGTGTTTCTTACCCGTTTCAGTAAATGGGATGTCAAATACTGGCTCTTTAAATTTTTCTGGTACCAGTTACCCATGATGCGTGCCAATACTATCACTGTAATCAGTGAAAAAACAAAAAGCGAACTCATTAAACTCACGGGTGTAAGAGCCGGTAAGATAAAAGTAGTTCCCAATTTTTTTGACCCCCGTTTCCAGTTCAGCCCTAAAGTATTCAATGCAGAATGCCCCCGCATTTTGCAGATAGGCACTAAAGAAAATAAAAACATTCATAACCTGGCAGTGGCATTAAAGGGTTTGCGTTGCGAACTGCATATTGTGGGATACCTGGATGCTGCCACAAAAGAAACCCTTGAAGAAAACAGGATCAGTTATAAAAATTTCACCAATCTTTCATTTGAACAGTTGAAACAGCAGTACATGGAATGTGATATGGTATCCTTTGTTTCTACTTATGAAGGTTTTGGGCTGCCTATTCTTGAAGCGTGTGCTGTTGGCCGGCCGTTGGTAACCAGCCGAATTTCACCTATGGATGAAATTGCAGAAGATGCAGCCTGCAAAGTAAATCCTTACAACACGTTCGATATCCGTCGTGGTATTTTAAAAGTAATTGAAAATGCAGAGTACCGTGACCAGCTCATTAACAATGGCTGGAAAATGCGTTACCGTTACAGCATTGAAAATATTACCAATCAGTACTCTGAAATCTACAATTATATTGCACAGCAGCCCGAAGTATTTTCCATTTTTCGCCCGGCAAAAGCTGCGGCTTCATTCTTAGGCCTGGTGTAAAAACACTTACTAACCCGTTCTGCATAGTTGTTTGTAAATAGAAAGTCCCGCCCTGATGATGCGGGACTTCTTGTTTTACGTATTGCGGAAAATAGCATTAGTGATGTTTTCTATTTATTCTTTCAACGTTTCTGTTTTCCTGATTCCGATTCTGTAAAGTACAATACCCATCAAAGCAAAGAAGGCGATACCCAAAAAGAAATAGCCCTGTTCACTTAGTGCACCTGCAAGATTATGTTCCATGTTTACTGCTTTTAAAAAGTTTTGTGTGGCATCAGGCGCTGAAAGAAATGCAAGTAATACGCCTGCCAATGCTCCGCCTGCTACCAATCCTGTAGCAAATAGATTTCCTTTGCCCAAGTCTTCTTCTTCAGCAGAAAGTTCTTCGCCGCTTTTCTTTTTCTTCATATCCACCAAACCACGAATGGCGCCGCCGATAAAAATGGGTAAGGTGGTTGATAGTGGTAAATACAAACCCACAGCAAAACTCAGGGACTTAATTCCGCAGAGTTCCATCGTAATGGCAATAGCCACGCCTACTAATACAAACTGCCAGTCAAGGTTAAACGAAAGAATTCCTTTTACCAGTGTTGCCATCAAGGTTCCCTGTGGTGCAGGAAATTTATCAGTGCCAATGGCATGTTGTATGCCCTGTGCCAGCATTTCAGCACTGGGTTTATCCAGAATTTTGATGGTGGCACCAATGGCAATAGATGAAACAACAGCGCCAATGAATAAAGCCAACTGCTGATACTTGGGCGTAGCGCCAACAATGTATCCTGTTTTCAAGTCCTGTGATGTAGCGCCTGCATTCGCAGCAGCTATACAGATCATACCACCTACAACAAGCGCCATAGGTTCATACACTTTACCGGTCCATCCCACCAAAATAAAAATCAAGCAGGTACCCATAAGTGTGGCAATGGTCATGCCGCTGATAGGATTGTTGGAAGAACCAATTAAACCCACAATGCGTGATGATACTGTAACAAAGAAAGCGCCGAAAATTACAACCAGTAATCCCAATAATAATTTACTTCCGATATTGTCACCCGGTACATTGGGTAATAATGCCATTACAATGATTAAGCCCAGACTGCCAAAACCCACAATCTTAATATTCAAATCTCTTTCTGTTCGTTTTACTGCAACCGTGCCATCTTTCTGTTCTTTTAAAGATTGAATGCTTCCTTTAAATGAACTGATGATTGTTGGAATAGTTTTTATGAGTGTAATAAAACCGCCTGCTGCTACTGCACCTGCGCCTATCTGCCTGATGTACGCACGGTAAATAGCAACCGAATAATCATTGAATGAATGTGCAACAGGATCCCAACCGCCGGGACCACCTGCTTTATCCAAACCACTGAGATAACCCAGCTTTATCAACTGTGCAGCAATTACATCCGGCGGCACCAAAGAGGCTAATAAAGGAGTAAATGCAAACCAGGCAATTACACCACCGGCAACAAGCACACCACTGATTTTGGGGCCGATGATATAGCCCACACCCATATACTCCGGTGTAATTTCGCCACTTACTTTTGCTGAAGGAAAAAATTTGTTTGCCTGTTTGGTCATGAAGTAAGGTGTTTCAGCAATTACATGAAACAGTTTTTGCAGAAACGCATAGGCAAATGCAAAGCCTAGACCCATGAACGCTGTCTTTGCAAAATCGCCGCCTTTTTCGCCCGCTTTTAAAACACTGCCGCAGGCCGTGCCTTCAGGATAGGGAAGTACGCCATGTTCTTTTACAATGAGAGAACGCCGCAATGGAATCATCATAAGCGTTCCCAATATGCCGCCAAAAATGGCAAGTGTGAGAATGGTGAAGTAATTAAAAAATTCTTTGCTTTCTGCTGATGATAAAAACAAAAATCCCGGCAATGTAAATACCACACCGGCTGCAATACTTTCACCGGCGCTTCCGGTTGTTTGAATGATATTATTTTCAAGAATTGTGGTTTTGAGCAATGCCCTGCCAAGTGTAATGGCAATTACAGCAATCGGTATAGAAGCACTTACGGTTAACCCGGCTTTTAAAGCGAGGTAAACGGTTGAGGCACCAAAAATAATTCCGAAAGCAGCACCCACCAGCACACTTTTTATGGTGAACTCGGGCATCTTGCTCTCATCGGGCACAAAAGGTTGAAATTTTTGTTCAGACATATGGCGTTGGTTTTGAAAAAGAAAGGTAATAAAAAACCCCGATGAAAGAAGTTCAGCGGGGTTTGGTTGAAATACTTCAGGGTTTATTTCTGAAATTCTTCCGTATGCATCATTTTCTGCAGTCTTTTCGTTAAGCCAAACAAAATAAGCGAAGCAACTCCGGCCATTACAAAAAACAAAAGAAAGAAATCGTAATTATTACTCATTGAGTAACCAAGGAAATGTGTTGTTTTGCCATCAGGATACAAAGCGCTCAATACACCTGCCAGTTTATTTGCAAATGCATTAGCAAGAAACCAAACTGCCATTAACAGCGATGCATATTTAAACGGAGCCAGCTTGTTTACTAATGACAAACCAATTGGTGATAAACAAAGTTCACCCCATGTGTGCAAGGCATACATTCCAGTGAGCCATATCATACTTACTTTAATACCTGTGCCAACATCTTTCACACCAATAGCAATCCACAAATAACCGATTGCCAACAACATTAAACCAATTGCCATTTTTGTGGGCGAAGAAGGTTCTTTCTTCCCCAGTTTTAACCACAACCATGCAAATACCGGTGCAAAAACAACCACAAATACTGAGTTTAATGATTGAAACCAACTGGCAGGTACTGTAAAAAATCCTAAATCTCTTTGTGTTTGTTCATCAGCAAAAAACGTAAGTGAAGCGCCAGCCTGCTCAAACGCACTCCAAAAGAATATCACAAAAAAGGAAACAATAAAAATTACGGTGATTCTTTCCTTTTCAACTTTGGATAAAGTTGTATCTGAAAAAATCATAAAAGCAATGGTGAGTGCTGCTGCAATAAGCAGGTACGTAAGATAACTGAACACTTTTGCATCAACATACAATAACCCAATTGCTAAACTTGAAAAAGCAGCCAGACCCAAAATCATAGCAATGGGTTTTACCCAAACAACCGGGGCGTTTGGAGGCGTTAATCCCAATACTTTGTTATCAGGCCCTTTCACATACTTATGATGAAAAAGTAATTGCACAATCACACTAATGGTCATAGCAATACCACCTGCAAGAAATGCCCATTTAAAATCTGCAGGATCACCCGTGTCACCCACCAATCCGCAAATGAAAGGGCCAATAGCGCCACCCACATTGATGCCCATATAAAAAATGGTATAAGCAGGATCAATACGTCTGTCGCCTTTGGGATATAATTGCCCCACCAATGATGAAATGTTCGGCTTAAAAAATCCATTACCTGCAATCATCAATCCCAAACCCGAAAAGAAAAAAATTGTTGACAGGTCAGGTGATGATGCATAAGTTGAACCGCAGAAAAACAAAATGAATTCGCCCAGCGCCATTACAATTCCGCCTGCAATAATGGAGCGTTGATTGCCCCAGTATCTGTCTGCCACAAAACCACCAATAAGCGGCGTTAAATAAACAAGGCTTGTGTAGCTGCCATAAAGGTTGGAAGCAAACGCTTTGTCAAACATGAGTGCTTTGGTCATAAATAAAACCAATACAGCACGCATACCGTAATAGTTAAAACGCTCCCACATTTCAGTTCCAAATAAAATCCAAAGACCGGTGGGGTGCCCTTTTTCAGAAACAGATTGACTCATACAATTGATTTAAGTTGTTGGTAAGTGAACGTCCGAAAGTAATGATTAATTCACAACTTCAAAATCAATGACCGTTATTTAAAAGGCAGGCATTTGATAAACGGTTGCTGTTTGTGTAAAGCCTGTTTATAAATTCGCAGGCTTAAACCTTATCTTGCAATTATGAATATCCTGTTACTCGGTTCAGGCGGCAGGGAGCATGCTTTGGCCTGGAAAATTTCTCAAAGCCCTTTATGTTCTCAGTTATTTATTGCACCCGGCAATACCGGCACTGCACAATGCGGCACCAATGTTTCAATTAAAGCCGGAAAGGATTTTCAACCACTTGAGAATTTTTGCCGTGATAATAAAGTGCAGATGATTGTTGCGGGGCCCGAAGATCCATTGGTAAACGGCGTGTATGATTATTTTAAAGCAGCTCATATTGCCAATCCCTTTGGCGAAGGATGGCTGGGGGTTATTGGCCCCAGTGCTTATGCTGCTCAACTGGAAGGCAGTAAGACTTTTGCCAAACAGTTTATGCAGAGGCATCATATACCCACTGCTTCTTACAGAGAGTTTTCACTGGAGAATTTTGAAGAAGGAAAACATTATGTACAGAAGCAACCGCTTCCTGTGGTGTTAAAAGCGGATGGCCTGGCAGCAGGCAAGGGGGTAATCATTTGCCAGAGTTATATTGAAGCCGTTACAGAATATGAAATGATGCTGCAGCATTCCAAGTTTGGAGAAGCAAGTAAAAAAGTGGTGGTGGAAGAATTTTTAAAAGGCATTGAACTGAGTGTTTTTGTGTTAACGGACGGAAGCAATTATGTAATCCTTCCCGAAGCAAAAGATTACAAACGTATTGGTGAAGGGGATATGGGTTTAAATACCGGCGGTATGGGTGCCGTAAGCCCTGTGCCTTTTGCTGATGATGTGTTTATGAAAAAAGTGATAGAAAGGGTAGTGGAGCCCACCATCAATGGATTGAAACAGGAGCGGATTGAATACAAAGGTTTTATTTTTATCGGGTTGATAAAAGTGGGAGATGAACCTTTTGTAATTGAATACAACTGCCGTATGGGCGACCCCGAAACTGAAGTAGTAATGCCAAGACTTAAAACAGACCTCGTAGAACTCCTGGTGGCTGCTGCTAAAAGCGAATTAAAAGGAATAAAAGTGGAACAGGATCCCCGTTTTGCAGTAACGGTTGTGGCAGTGAGTGGTGGTTATCCCGGCGATTTTCTGAAAGGATATGAAATTGACGGATTAGATCAGGCTACAGGCTCTTCACTGGTGTTTCATGCCGGTACTGCTGTTGAAAATGGTAAAATTGTAACCAATGGAGGAAGGGTATTAACGGTAACCTCATTTGGAAACTCCGTTGCTGAAGCGGCTGATTACTCCAGGCACATCCTCAACGGCATCAGTTATAAGAAAATGTATTTCCGGAAAGATATTGGATGGGAGTTTGAAACTTCTTAACCGCAGCAAAAATTACTTACCAGCCTTCATGATTTTATACTCTCTGATTCATGCTTTATTTCTTTTGCAACATTGGAAACAGAACCTCAACTGGTGCGATACTTCGGCTTTGCTCAGTATCCCGCAATTGCGGGACCACGCTTTGCTGCTATGAAAAACGGAACGATGAAACGAGCGTGGCAAAAACGCCGCCACAACTTCCTGCTGCCGGTAACAAAAATGCTGTTCTTCAAATTAAATCAGGGTATGTTGTGAGCCATCAAAGACGGTAACAGTGCCTTGTTTTTGCTTCGGTTTTTTTCATTGTGAAAATCAAAACACATCAAAGTAATCTCACTTCGTAAAAAAAACTTTTAAAAATCTTTTGCTGGCAGGGTTTTCGCTTTGTTAATTCAAATTATTTCACTCACATTTGCAAATACATTTGCTAATTTAATTTTCCTCTATACAAAATGGGACTTTTCAATTTTTTTACGCAGGACATTGCCATTGACCTTGGCACTGCCAATACCCTCATTATTCATAATGATGAGATTGTAGTGAACGAACCTTCTATTGTGGCGCTGGACCGGAACAATCCAAAGAATGTGCTGGCGGTGGGCAAAAAGGCATTGATGATGCATGAAAAAACCCATGAGAGCATCCGTACTGTGCGCCCCTTGAAAGATGGTGTAATTGCCGATTTCAATTCAGCCGAACTCATGATCCGGGAACTCATTAAACTTGTTTACAACAAAAAGCCCTTATTCGCCCCCAAATGGCGGATGATGATTTGCATACCCAGCAGTATTACTGAAGTGGAAAAACGTGCTGTACGTGACAGTGCCGAGCAGGCTGGCGCACAGGAAGTGTACCTGTTGCATGAACCCATGGCTGCGGCACTCGGTATTGGTATTGATGTGGAAGAGCCGGTGGGCAATATGATTGTAGATATTGGGGGTGGAACCACTGGTATCACAGTTATTGCACTCGCTGGCATTGTATGTGATCAGAGTATAAGAATTGCGGGTGATGAGTTTACGGCAGATATTATGGAAGCATTACGCCGTTATCACAGCTTATTAATTGGTGAACGTACAGCCGAGCAAATCAAAATTCAGATCGGAAGCGCTATGAAAGAGCTGGATAATCCACCCGATGATATTCCTGTAAACGGGCGTGACCTTGTAACCGGCATCCCCAAACAAATTATGGTGAGCTACCAGGAAATTGCAGAAGCGTTGGATAAAAGCATTTTCAAAATTGAAGAAGCCATATTAAAAGCGCTGGAGATGACACCTCCTGAGCTGGCTGCCGATATTTACCGCCGTGGTATTTACATTACCGGTGGGGGCGCCTTACTGCGTGGGTTAGATAAACGTTTAACTCAAAAAATAAAACTGCCTGTGCATATTGCTGATGATCCGCTTAAGAGTGTGGTTCGGGGTACAGGTATTGCTTTAAAAAATTATAACCGCTATCCGTTTGTGATGCGTAACTGATAGTGTATGGTTTAATGGTTTAATGGTGTGGTAATTTTTATTGCTATTGTCAACCTTTAAACCTTTGAACTTTTAAACCTTTTCAACTTTTTTCTTGTGCGAAATCTTTTCGCTTTTATCCGCAGGTATTCCGTTTTATTGTTCTTCCTGGTGCTGGAGGGAGTGAGCATCAGCCTTCTCGTTAGCTATAATAAATTTCACCAGGCAGCTTATATGGATGCAGCAGGAGAAATTACCGGCAGTTTGCAAACACAATATGCAAGTGTTGAAAATTATTTCCATCTTAAAAAAGAAAATCAGGATTTACGCAGAAGATTGAACGAACTGCAAAACCGCTTGCCTGAAAATTTTCAGGGCGCTGATACCGCCCAAAGAGTTATAACAGATTCTATTCCTGTTGATACAAGCGGTGAACGCAGGCGTTACATATACATGGATGCACAGGTAGTGAACAACAGCATTTCGCAACCTAATAATTATATCACCCTTCACCGTGGAAGCAGGCAGGGTGTTGAGAAGGACATGGTAGTAGTGGGGCCCAATGGTGTGGTAGGTGTGGTGCTGGATGTAACAGAAAACTTTTCAACTGTTATGAGTATGCTGCACAAGCAAAGCCGTATCAGTGCCCGTTTAAAGAAAACAGGTGAAAGCGGGAGAATAGAATGGGATGGCGCTGTGGCCAACCGTGTTCAGTTAAAAGATATTCCCAAGAGTGTAAAAGTACAGGCGGGCGATACCGTACTCACCAGCCAGTATTCTGATTTTCCTCCGGGGGTAATGATTGGTGTTATTGAAAAAGTGATTCCTGAAAAGAGCGCCAATAATTATTTGCTGCAGTTAAAAACATCTACTGATTTCAGCCGTTTGCAAAATGTATTTGTAGTCAAAAATCTGCAGCGTAATGAGCAGAAGGAACTGGAACAGCGGATACAACAGAAAAAGAAATGAGCAGCCTCTTAAAATATATCGTCAGGTTTTTATTACTGATACTCACGCAGGTATTTGTACTGAATCATATACCGCCACTGCATCAGTATATAACACCCTTGCTTTATTTTGTTTTTATTTTATGGCTGCCGTTTAATACCGGAAGGAGTGCATTATTGGTCATTTCTTTTCTTACCGGTCTTACGGTGGATTTGTTTACAGTAACGCCCGGCATGCATGCCGCTGCCTGTGTACTCATTGGTTATGTGCGGCCTTTTATCATTAACATTATTGTGCCGCAGCAGGGAGCTGAGTTTAACTACCGGGAGCCAAGTGCCATTAGCCTGGGCAATGTGCAGTATATTATTTATGTATCTGTGCTTACTTTATTGCATCATGGCATGTTGTTTACGGTACAGGCATTTCAGTTTGGAAATATTTTATACATTCTTTTGAAAACGCTGGGTTCCTGTATTATCAGTTTTCTGTTAATTTTAATTGTTGAACTTGTTTTTACACGCAAACAAAAATTTATCACCAATACCTGATATACGTTCTGAAAAACCAGTAAGGCCATGGCCGTTTTCAATCAATCAAGACAAACAACAATACAACTCATCTTTGCAGTGGTATTTGTCATCATTCTTATACGTTTGATGAGTTTGCAATTGTTTACCGGTAAATATGAAAAGCTTGCCAATGAACAGGCCATCCTGCGTAAAGTAATTTACCCCGGCCGTGGAATTATTTTTGACCGGAAAGGCAAAGCTATACTGGATAATACTACCATGTACGACTTAATGGTAACACCCTCGCAACTCAAGGCGGCTAAAATTGACACCGTTACACTATGCCGCATCCTTGAAATTGATACAACAGAATTTAATAAACGCATTCTTGCATCGGTTATCAAAAACACAAGAAACAGACCCTCTGCTTTTGAATCATTACTGAGCCCTGAAAAATATGCACGCATCAATGAAAACCTGTTTCGCTTTCAACCTGCTTTCTTTTTACAGGAACGGCCCATCCGTGGTTATCCTTATAAAGCTGCAGCACATATTCTGGGTTATGTGGGCGAAGTGGATTCTTCCATGCTCAAGCGTTCTAACTTTTTTTATCAAATGGGTGATTATGCAGGAAGAACAGGATTGGAAAATTATTATGAAAAAGTGCTGATGGGGCAACGGGGTATTCAATACATTTTGCGTGATAATTTTAACCGGCCCATTGGTGCCTATGAAAACGGACAGTTTGATACCGCTTCAGTAGCGGGCCGCCATCTCAATACCTATATTGATATTGAAGTGCAGCAACTGGCTGAAAAATTGTTAACCAACAAAGTGGGAAGTGTGGTGGCTATTGAACCTAAAACCGGCGGCATTATTGCCATGGCCAGCGGCCCCAGTTTTGATCCTAATGAATTAACGGGCTCTGATGCAAGAAAAAACTTCAGCCGTTTGTTTTTAGATCCTGCTTCACCCATGCTTAACCGTGGTATGCAGGGAATGTATCCGCCCGGTTCTACGTTTAAACCGTTGGGCGGATTGGTGGCATTGGATGAGGGATTAATTACTCCTTCATTTGGTTATGGATGCTATGGTAACTATGGGCCCTGCGGCCGGCCAAAATGTACACATGCCGGTGGCGGGCATGCAGCTAATTTAAAACTGGCCATTGCCAACTCGTGTAATTCCTATTTTGCTGATGTGTTTCGTAAAGCAGTTGATAATCCGCAATACAAAAATGTGGAACTGGGTATTAATAAGTGGAAACAATACATGAGTGGTTTTGGTTTGGGACATAGAGTGGGAGTTGATTTGCCGGGGGAGAAAGGAGGGTTTATACCAGACAGTAACTGGTATAATAAAATTTTCAGAAAAGGCGGATGGAACTCCTGCACCATTGCTTCATTGGGTATTGGCCAGGGGGAAATGCAGGCAACGCCCCTGCAAATGGCCAATGCAGTTTGTTTAATTGCCAACAAGGGATGGTATTATATTCCGCATTTTGTAAAATCAATTGAAAGCGAAACAAAAGAAGATACACTGCTCAGCAAATACCGGCAAAAAATTTCACCACTGCATATACCGGACAGCGCTTACCAGGCCGTAATTGACGGTATGGAAATGGTGGTAACAAACGGAACGGCCCGTAATGCCAGGATTGATGGTTATAATGTTTGTGCTAAAACAGGAACGGTTGAAAATTATTTCAGGGGAAAGAAACAACAAAATCATTCCTTCTTTATAGCCTTTGCGCCGAAGGAAAATCCAAGAATTGCTATTTGTGTGGTGGTTGAAAACGCAGGCTATGGCGCCACCTGGGCGGCTCCCATTGCTTCTCTGTTAATGGAAAAATTTTTAAACGATTCTGTTGCAGGCCCTAAACGAAAAGCAGAAATAGACCGCATTGCAGGGGTTAGCATTATTCCCGCAAAAATTAAGTATGAACGTTATGTAAAAGATTCTATCAGGCAGGTAAAAGATTCTTTACTTCGTATAAAGCTGGAGCGTGAACAGCAGGCAAGAATTGACAGCGCCAATACAACCATGATGTATATAAACGAAGAACCTCAAAGATTTCCTGCCCTTCCCGAAAAGAAGAGAACAATAAAAACACAAACTGTTTTTATTGCTGATACAAGGCGCTATCTCGTCAGCCCCGCTTCAAAAAACACTGCTGCATGAACAAACAGGAAAAAATAGGAGGCGGCGTTGATTCAAGGATGGTACTCCTGTATTACCTGCTTGTAATTACAGGTTTTATTGCAGTTTTTTCAGTAGAGCACCGCAGCGGTGATTCTGTTTTGCAAACTTTAATTGAATTAAAAAAGAGTTATGCCAAACAGGCTTTGTTTATTGGCATCAGTTCCATTGCAGCTTTGTTTATTTTACTTATTGACAGTAAGTTTTTTACTACTGTTGCCAACCTGCTTTACTTCTTTGGCATTTTGTTAATGCTGCTCACGTTTGTAATTGGTAAAGATATTTCAGGCTCCCGTTCATGGATTGCATTGGGAGGCGGGTTTAATTTGCAACCGGCCGAATTGTGCAAAGTGTTTACAGCACTGGCATTGGCAAAATATTTAAGCCGGCAGGATGTGGAGTTTACAACATTCCGGTCGCACCTCATTGCAATAAGCATTACACTGTTACCTGCATTGCTCTCAGTTGCTCAAAAGGAAACGGGACTGGCTCTGGTTTACTTTTCCTTCTTTTTGGTGATGTACCGTGAAGGGTTGCCCTCCATTTATCTTATACTCGGGTTTTCCGTAATTGTTTTGTTTGTTACAGCTATTGTGATGGATATGGTTCCTTATTCCATTATGATTGGCGCTATTGCACTTATTGCTTCTTATGTGCTGCGGAAGCAAATCAAACGGAATTTTATTTTGCTCTTTCTTATTGTGATTGCAGCTTTGTGCACCACCAGCTTCAAGTATTTTGTAGATCATATTGTATTTGATAAAATTATGAAACCCTACCAGGCAGAACGGGTATTAAGTATGTTTGGTAAAAGCTATGTTCCCAAAGATGCAGAACGTATTGCACAGTTTGAGAAAGATAAAGCCAGTGGTAAAAAGAAGGATTACACCTATAATGTAAAACAATCCAAAATTGCCATTGGCTCCGGCGGGTTTTTGGGTAAAGGGTTTTTAAAAGGGGTTACCACACAAGGGGAGTTTGTTCCCGAACAAACAACTGATTTTATTTTTACCGCCATTGGAGAAAGTTTTGGTTTTTGGGGAAGTGCGCTGCTGCTCATTATTTATTTTTTGCTGCTTATGCGTATCATTACCATTGCAGAGCGGCAGCGAAGCACGTTTAGCCGGGTTTATGCTTACAGCGTGGCCAGCATCTTGTTTTTTCATGTGTTTATTAATATTTGTATGACCATTGGACTTATGCCCGTGATTGGTATTACACTGCCGCTGCTCAGTTATGGCGGTTCATCTATTGTTACATTTACCATCCTTATCTTTATTCTGATACGTTTTGATGCCAACCGGCAGATGGTGCTCCGGTAACAGACTCTCAGCCTAAAAGGTAAACAGCGGCCATCCTGTATATTTCAGCGGATGAACTTTTTTTCAGAATTCTTGTTATTTAGTTATTAACTCCCAGCAACATGAAAAAATTTCTCTGTACATTTTTTCTTCCTGCTTTACTGGAGGACAGTTTTTGGGAAGAAATCCCCGGGCACCGCAAGTACATTAACTCTTTGATGGAAGCCGAAACAATTGTTACTTACTCAGTTAACCAGAACCGCAGCAAAGGATGGGTGGTGATCAATGCCACTACAGAAAAAGAAGCCGGGAAGATTATTGAACGTTTCCCGATTCGCCGGTTTATTAATTACCAGGCAGATGAGTTGTTTATTTTTGATTCCATGATTGGCGCACCCCGTTTAATTTTAAACTGATGCTTGCAGTTATCTTTGCGCCATGAAAATTATCCCCCTCTCAGAAGGCAGTTTTACAGTTGACGGTACAAAAAAGTTTAATCCCTTTAACGCATCAAAAGACGATCTGAAAAGCAGGCCTCACGGAAGTCTGCTGGTAGAAGTACAGCCTTTTGTTGTTATTACCTCCAAAGACATTTTGGTACTGGATACCGGCCTTGGTTTCTCCCTGCCCGATGGCGCCTTGCAGATACACCAGAATTTAATTGATGCCGGCATCAACCCGCTGGATGTAACAAAAGTATTAATGAGCCACCTGCATAAAGATCATGCAGGCGGAGTAAGTAAAGAAGATGCCATTTTGCAAAAACGTTTCCTCAGCTTTCCCAATGCTACTTATATCGTAAACAAACAGGAACTGGAAATTGCAGTAAGTAAACTGTCAAAGTCGTATGTAATGGAAGATGTAACGGCTTTGACTGAGACGGATCATCTTCAACTGGTGGAAAGTAACGGTGTGATTGATGATTATATTTATTATGAGTGGACGGGCGCACATAGCCCCTGGCACCAGGCTTTTTGGATTAAAGAAGCAGGAGAAACTATTTTCTTTGGCGGCGATGTTGCCCCGCAACTTATGCAAATGAAAACCAAATTTGTAACCAAGTATGATTTTGATGGTAAACTGGCTGCTGATTTAAGAGCGAAATGGTGGCAGCAGGGTCATGAAGAGGGCTGGACCTTTTTGTTTTATCATGATATTACCACCCCTGTATATAAAACTTCTGAATCGTAAAAATTTTTCTTTCCTAAAGCTCCACAAAACACAATTATGCCTGATTCGTATCTTTTTTAAGAAACAACAGGCGTCTTTTGGGGTTTTGAAGAACCGGCAATCTCTTTAAACAACGTTTGAACACTAAAAAAGTGCAAAACTCTGAAACCCTTTACCAGTAAGGTTTTCAGGGGCAAAAAAATAGGCCAACCCTGAAAAGAGTCGGCCGTTGCTAACCTATGAAAAACACCTATTCGCAAATTAAAGAAGAATTTTTTTTAATTCCAACTAAAATCTATTTCGACGTTGTAACATTGGCTTGTTGGGCCGGTTTTTAAGCCGATTTATAAGTGCTGCCCTGAAGTCGCCTTCGGCTTTAAAAAGTGTGCGCACCCTGGGTTGACCAATTACACCGGCAAAACGGTCACGGTATCTTTTGCGGATGTCAAGTATCTTTTGATCCCTGTCCAGAATATCGGCATCAGGGTCATTTTTGAAAGTTCTGAGAACGCCATTTACTTCACGTTTATAATCATTAAAAATGGGCCAGAACTTTTGCGCTTCTTCTGAAGTTAAATTCAATTTCTGACTGATATATCCAACTTCCAGGGCTTTAATCTTTTCCTGTGTATTTTCATCCGTCTGCCGGGCAGGGGGCTGAGCCTGATCCTGTGCAAAGCCTTTTGCAAACAGGCCAAATGCCAGAAGGAGTGTAAATATTTGTTTCATGTGCTAATTTTTGTTGATTTTTGGTTGCAACTTGTCCCGATTTTTCGGGATAGTATAACCATTAAAAAATTACCATCCGGTTGGTAAAAAAATGGACCGCTGATTTTTTAATGGTTATTTCATAGTTTTCTCTTTTGTTCCGTTAACATTAATTGGTTTTGGGTTCGTTTATATCCAGCTGTTTCATAAAAGAATCCAGCAATTCATCATTGGTTGGGTTGCCTTCCTGCTGCTGTTCATTTTCGTTCATCATTACAGAAATTGTTTCCACATCTTTAATATCGCCGGTATTTTGCAGGTAAGCCATCAGGTTGTTTTCATCAATGGCTGCCAGTTCATTATTAATCTGGTATTCCGTTTTATAATTTTTCAATCCAGTTTTTACATATTCATCCAGTTGGGCCCCAGGTTTTGAAATAATTGTTCCTATTCCAAAAGCAATCATTGTGATTACTGCTGCTGCGGCTGCATACTTCAGCACCCGGTTTGTGCTGAAGATGGAAACAATTTTTGCTTTGTTTTTTTGTGAGGTTTGATACAGGATATCCTGTGCCCCATTTTCAAAATAATCATCAGGAACTGTATAAACAGTTGTTTTACTTATTCCTGCAAGAAGTGGTGAAATTGCTTTCAATTCTTCTGCGGGCGATAATTGTTGCTGATGTTCTTTGATTTCTGAAAGAACAAGATCGCTTACAGTTTCAAAATAACCATCGGGTACAGTGTAAACATTTGTTTTGCTCATTGAAGTGAGCAGTGGCGAAATTTCTTTTAACTCATCACCGGCTGACGCATCATTTTGCTGTTTGATTTTGGCCAAAACAGAATCGCTGAAATGCTCAAAATAACCATCAGGTACAGTAAAAGGAGAGGATTTGCCCGCTGCACTCATTAAAGGGCTTTCTTCACTACCGCCAGCAATTAACCTGGCTAAAATCACATCACTTAAGGTGTCAAAATAACCATCAGGCAAAGCATAGGGTACCATGTTACCGATGTTAGCAACGGCCGGGCTTATCTGCAGTAATTCATTCAATATGTATTCTTTGCGTGTCATTACAGTTTAATAGATGTTAAAACCAGCGGAAAGTTTAACGATTAAGGATGAAATCTTCAATTTTTTTAACTGCATGATGATAGCTTGCTTTCAATGCGCCCTCACTGGTTTCAAGCACACGGCTCATTTCCTCATAAGGCATCTCATCATAATACCTCAAATTAAAAACAACTCTTTGTTTTTCAGGTAATTGCTGAATGGCTACCTGTAATTTCCATTCCAGCCTGTTGGCATCAAAATGTTTATCGGCTTTAATGGTGTTACTCAAGCCTGTTTCCACGCTTCCATCAATAGAAACAGCAGCTCTTTTCTTTTGCTGCTCTAAAAACGTAAGGCTTTCGTTGGTGGCAATACGATACAACCAGGTATAAAGCTGGCTGTCTTCCCTGAAATTTTCCAATCCATTCCATACTTTGATAAACATGTTTTGCAACACATCATTTGCATCTTCATGCTCAATCACCATACGGCGGATGTGCCAGTATAATTTTTCCTGGTATTTTTTAATGATACGTGTAAAAGCCCGCTCTTTTGTAGCGGCATCCCTGAACTGGAGCAGGAGCTCTTTGTCTTCAGCCTGTGTCATGCGAATAGCAGTTTTTAGGTTATGGGTACGGTATAAAATTAAAAAACCCGTTTCATTGACGGGTTTTTATTATTAAGGTTTAATGCTTTTTATTTGCGTGCCAGCACTTTTTCTGCTGCTGCGGTAATATCACTCACATCCAGGCCATACTTTTTAAGCAATTCCATGGGTTTACCGCTTTCACCAAAGGTATCTTTTGTGCCAATGTATTCAATCGGAACAGGGAAATTTTTAGCGGCCACCTGTGCAATGCTATCGCCCAGTCCGCCAATAATATTGTGTTCTTCGGCTGTAACTGCACATTTGGTTTTGCGGATGGATGCCAGCACCGCTGCCTCATCCAGTGGTTTAATAGTATGTATATTGATTACTTCCACAGAAATTCCTTTTTCTTCCAATGCTACACCAGCCTGTACGGCATTCCAAACCATGTGGCCGCACGCAAAAATGGTAACATCTGCACCATCACTCAGTTTTTGTGCTTTACCAATTACAAACTCATCTTCAGGCTTTGTAAAAATGGGCCAAACAGGGCGGCCAAAACGGAGATACACAGGCCCTTCATAATCTGCAATGGCCATCGTAGCCTGCTTGGTTTGATTATAATCGCAGGGAACAATCACCGTCATACCCGGCAGCATTTTCATTAAACCAATATCTTCTAAAATCTGGTGCGTGGCGCCATCTTCCCCCAGTGTAAGCCCGGCATGGCTGGCACATATTTTTACATTCTTTCCGCTGTAAGCAACACTCTGGCGAATTTGATCATAGACACGACCGGTACTGAAATTGGCAAAAGTAGTTGTGTAAGGAATTTTTCCTCCAATGGTTAAACCAGCGGCAATACCTATCATATTTGCTTCAGCAATTCCACACTGTATAAAGCGATCGGGAAATTCTTTCATAAACTGGTTGAGTTTAAGCGAGCCGGCCAGATCTGCTGTGAGCGCCACAATGTTTTCGTTATTACGGGCTGCCTCTGCAATACCATCACCAAAGCCACTGCGTGTATCTTTGTTTCCTGAAACCTGGATGTCTTTTAATGCCATTGTAAATTGAAGTTAGAGGGGATGTAAAAATTTGCTGCAAAGAAAGGGGAAAGTTTTGAGTTGCAATGGAAACAACGGGTGAAGTAACTCACAGGAAAATCACAGCGTAGATTCAAAGAATCAGAGCACCTGAGCTGGTTAATCATAAATGTCTTTTCTATGCCCAACAGCAATTACTTCTACGGTAAGCAACCTGTCGTAAACATCGCAGATGATTCTGAAATCACCCTGCCGGATTCGATAACCATCTCTGCCTTTGAGTTTCTTATAACCGTAAGGTCTGGGATTTTCAGCTAATTGGCTAATGCTTTCAATAAGGCTGTTTGCAATGATATTGGGAAGTTTATCTGATTGCTTTTGTGCGGTTTTAGAGAGTGTAATAATATACTCAGGCATTTTTCTTGCGCCGCTTAATATATTCTGAAAGAGGAGTGGATTTTTCTTTACGTGCTTTTACCGCATCATACTGTTTAATATCTTCCAGTTCTTCAATTTCTCCCAGCATTTTTTTATAGTCGTTAATATCAATAACTACAGAAATTTTTTTTCCCTTTTTATCAGTAATAAACTGCGGTTCTTTTTTTAATGTTGTTTTCATTGTTACAAATTACAAAAAAAATAAAGATGGCAGAAATCGGGTTTATAAAAACAATCGAATCTAATTCAAATCGCCATTCTGCCCTTCAAACAAACTTTCATCGCCTTTGAGTTGCAGCTCCCATTGCCAGGCGGTACGCATCATTTCCTCAAGGTCAAATTTTGCTTCCCATCCCAAAAATGTTTTTGCTTTATTATTGTTGGCATAAATAGCCACCACATCGCCACTGCGGCGGGGTCCTATTTTATAATTGAGTTTTGTTTCGCTCACTTTTTCAAATGCTTTAATGGCTTCCAGCACGGTTACTCCGTTGCCGGAGCCCAGGTTATATACTTCGCAGGGCGAAAAATTTTTAAGGCTGATAAGATAATCCAGCGCCAGTGTATGTGCATGTGCCAAATCACACACATGTATAAAATCACGAAGGCAGGAACCATCCCTTGTTGGATAATCATTTCCATACACGGTAAGCTGTGGCAGTTTACCAATTGCTGTTTGTGTAATAGCAGGAACTAAGTTTTGCGGCTTGCCAATGGGTAACTCACCAATAAAACCACTTGGGTGTGCACCTACGGGGTTAAAATACCTGAGCAACACAGAAGTTGAAACGCTGTGCTTAAAGGTTTCACTCACAATTTGCTCACCCATTTGCTTGGTGTAACCATACGGGCTTTCAGCAGGCTTGGGTGGTGTTTCTTCAGTAACAGGAATTACATCAGGGTTGCCATACACCGTGCAGGAGGATGAAAAAACAAAATGCGGAATTTTGAACTCATCCACACATTTCAAAAGATTAATGAGGGAAAGCAGGTTGTTTTCAAAATACAGTAACGGTTTTTCCACACTTTCGCCAACGGCTTTGTAAGCAGCAAAATGTATTACACCGGCAATATCCGGGTTCTCCTGTATTACCGCATAGGTATCATCATAATTGCACAGATCAACTTTATAATTCTTGATTTCTTTACCTGTAATTTTTTCAACTCCATCCAGTATCCTTGGTGTGGAGCGGGAGTTGTTATCTATTGAAATGACTTCATAACCATGCTGCACCAGGTCAACAATGGTGTGTGAACCAATATAACCGCATCCGCCTGTTACCAAAATTTTTTTCATGCCTGTTTCCTATTTCTGATTGATGAGATTCATTAAGTATTGACCATAGCCGCTTTTTAAAAGCGGCTTGGCCAGTTCTTTTAATTGTTCTGTTGTAATAAATCCTTTGCGCCACGCAATTTCTTCAATACATGCAATTTTAATTCCCTGCCGCTGTTCAATTACCTGTACAAATTGTGATGCCTGCATAAGCGAATCAAAAGTTCCCGTATCGAGCCAGGCTGTTCCTCTATCCAGTATAGAAACTTTGAGTTTGCCTCTTTTGAGATATTCTTTATTTACATCGGTAATTTCATATTCACCTCTTGCACTGGGCTGCAGGTTTTTTGCAATTTCCACCACGGCATTATCATAAAAATACAAACCCGGTACGGCGTAATTGCTTTTTGGATGTGCTGGTTTTTCTTCGATGCTTAATACGTTATTGTCTTTATCAAACTCCACCACACCGTAACGCTCCGGGTCGCTTACATGATATGCATAGATAATTCCGCCATCAGGATTGGTGTTGTTGCTGAGCAATGTACCAAGCCCTGCGCCATAAAAAATATTATCGCCCAGTACCAATGCTACTTTATCATTGCCAATAAATTTTTCTCCTATCACAAATGCCTGTGCCAAACCATTCGGAACGGCCTGCTCAGCATAAGTAAACTCAACCCCGAGATTTTTTCCATCGCCCAATAGTCTTTTAAAATGCGGTAAATCATGAGGTGTTGATATGATGAGGATTTCGTTAATGCCTGCCATCATTAAAATACTGAGCGGGTAATAAATCATAGGCTTATCATAAATGGGCATGATTTGTTTGCTGATAGCAAATGTTATGGGGTGCAATCTTGTACCTGAACCGCCTGCAAGGATGATACCTTTCATGTGTAATTTTTTAATTTATATGATGGCCACATAGGATTTCGCCATAAAAATTTTATTTACAATTTGTGACAATTGTAATTTTTATGACTCATTTCATTCATTAATAATTTGCGGCAAAGATGCTGATTTCCCGTTAAAAAAGGGAGTTGTATTACCAGATAAGATGATAGATAAAATAACAGAGTGCAGCCAGTAAACCACTTACAGGAATGGTAAGAATCCAGGCCCAAACAAGATTTACGGTTACACCCCAGCGAACAGCGCTTAAACGTTTGGTAGCGCCCACACCAATGATGGAACCTGTAATGGTATGTGTTGTACTAACGGGAGCGCCGAGGTTTGCTGCAGTAAACAATGTAATGGCACCTGCGGTTTCAGCACAAACGCCTTCAAGCGGCGTTACTTTGGTGATTTTTGTGCCCATTGTTTTTACAATTTTCCAGCCGCCGCTCATGGTACCCAAACCAATGGCTGCATAGCAGGAAATGGGTACCCAGTTGGGCATTTGATCAAATGTTTGTATTTGACCGCCTGCAATTAAAGCAACAGTAATAATGCCTATTACTTTTTGTGCATCATTGCCACCATGCCCCACACTAAATGCAGCACTTGAAACCAACTGTAATGATTTATACATATTGGCAGTGCGGTAAGCATTTTCGC
Source organism: Chitinophagaceae bacterium (assembly GCA_019747705.1). GTDB lineage: Bacteria > Bacteroidota > Bacteroidia > Chitinophagales > Chitinophagaceae > Lacibacter. The sequence continues at coordinate 26,591 of JAIEQM010000013.1, forward strand.
CTTTGAGATAATTATAGAAATAAGAAGCAACAAACACCACACCTATACCCAGCAATGCCCATTTTTCAAACTCTTTTTTGAATGGAACAAAAAGTACACAAACTGCTACTATAACTGTAATAATTCCAATCTTAAGCCAAAAGTTTTTTTGCAGCGTTACCACTGTAATAAACATGGAGATAAGCATTCCAATGATGGGCGCTAAAATAATAAACAGGAGTGTTTTATAAATACTTGCCTGGTCAATACTGTCAAAACCCGCATGGGCAATGGCTGCACCCGCAAAACCACCAATTAAAGTATGCGATGAAGAAGAAGGAATGCCATACCACCAGGTGAGCAGGTTCCAGGCAATGGCAGCGAGCAGACCGCATAATACAACCGGTAAAGTAATATGCTCACTGTGTACAGTTTTAGCAATGGTATTGGCCACCGCATGATCGCTGAAAATAAAAAAGGCAAGTGAGTTAAAAAAAGCAGCCCATATTACTGCCTGGAAGGGTGTGAGCACTTTTGTGGAAACAATGGTGGCAATGGAGTTGGCGGCATCATGAAAGCCATTGATATAATCAAAGATAAGGGCCAGGGCTATGATAATAACTACTAAGGTCATAATGTAACAATGTGATAATTTGATGATTTGCTGACGAGTTCCGGTTCAATACATCTGCAAATCAGGTTGGTTAGTTCATCTGTTAATTGATTAAGCGTACTTAACAATGATGGATTCAATTACGTTGGCCGCATCTTCACATTTATCCGTAGCAATTTCCATTACCTGGTAAATTTCCCTTTTCTTAATTACTTCTTTGGCATCTTGCTCTGTGGCAAAAAGGCGTTCGATGCTTAAATCAAAAATATCATCGGCCTGGTTTTCGATGCTGTTTACTTTTACCAGTGCATCGGTTATCTGGCGCATATTTTTCATGTCTTTCAGTTCACTGATGGCTTTGCAAATACTATCACAACCCTGTACAATGAGCTCAGCCATTTTGCCAAAGCTTTCATGCAAGGGATCTACACGGTAGAAATTGATTTTTTTGGCGGAAGCAAAGATGTAATCTGCCACATCATCCATAGCCGAGGCGAGGTAGTGAATATCTTCCCGGTCAAACGGGGTAATGAAGTTGCGGCTTAATTCTGTAAAAATTTTATGGGTTACATCGTCATTCTTATGCTCCAGGTCTTCAATTTCCCTTAAAAGTTTTTCACGTTCATCAAAAGATGGTTCGCTCACCATTTTTTTCAGGAGTTTGGCCATCTCAAGACTTGTAACGGAAACCTCTTCAAACAGTTTGTAGAAAATTTTGTCTTTGGGTAAAAACAATTTCATGAAAGAATTAATGCCTGCCATAGTTGGTTTTTAAAATTTGAGCAAAAATAGGTTCTTCCAGTTGGTAAGCTTTATGGAATATGTACTTAATGATTTCTTAACACCGGAAACAGAAAGGTAAATATATAAATTACAGCGCCATTCAGTAACAATTCCTTAACATGCCCTTTATATTGGAGTAACATTCCCCGGGTTTCTTTGCGGCATAATTTAAAGGACATGCAAATTACTGCTTTAGGGAAGGTTCTGTCAGTTTTGCTATTCATTGTAACCTCATTTTCCGTTTCAGCCCGGCAAATCAGATTATCGGGCCGTGTGCTTAACCAGAAAAACGAACCTGTTTCGGGCGCAACCATCTCAGTATCAGGGCTCACCAAAACTATTGCTGCAGATGTGGAAGGCCGTTTTACCATTACGCTTGAAGAAGGTAAGAAATATACTTTTAATGTTTCCGCTGTTGGTTATCAGCCCAAGGCAGTGGATGAAGTGGAAGTAAAAAAGGGTGATGATAATACGCTCACTGTTGTAATGGAAGTGGCGGCCAAACAGGGTACTGAAATTGTAATACGCAGTACTGCCCGCAAAGAAAACACATCTGGTTTATTGAATTTTCAGCGAAACAATGTTTCGCTTTCAAGTGGTATTGCTGCTGATTTTATACGCCGCACACCTGATAAAAACACCAGTGAGGTTTTAAGACGTGTGAGCGGCGCCTCAATTCAGGATAATAAGTTTGTAATTGTGCGTGGCTTAAGCGACCGTTATAACCAGGCTTTAATAAACGGAGCCCAGCTTCCATCATCTGAACCTGATAAAAAAGCATTTTCATTTGATGTAATCCCTTCTCAGCTTATAGATAATATTATTATCAACAAAACTGCCACCCCCGATCTTACCGGTGAATTTGCAGGCGGACTTGTACAAATTAACACCAAAGATGTTCCTTCAAAAGATATTCTGAATGCAGGCGTAAGTTTTGGATTTAATACACAATCCGTATTTAATGATTTTGTTTCAAATCCAAGACAATCTGTTAACTGGTTTGGTTTTGATAACGGCAGCAGGAATATTCCTGATGGTTTTCCTGCAAGAAATGAATATGCAGTAAAAACTGACAACCAGCGTTCTGTTGAATCCAGAAAATTCCGTTCAGATGTGTTTAATGAAATAACATCATCAGCATTGCCTGCGCAGAGTTACAATATTACATATGGCATCGGAAGAAAACTCAAAAATGGTAATTCTATTGGTTTTGTAAGCGGTATTACTTATCGTAATTCACAACTGCTCTATAACGTTGACAGGAGCCTTGCAGATTTTTCGGGAAGTGTTGAACGCCGGTTTTCTGACCGCCAAAACCGTTTTACAACCAATGCAGGGGCAGTTGTTAACTTATCTTACAATGCTAAAAAAACAAAGCTTTCCTTTAAAAACCTGTTTAACCAGTTGTATGATGATAACTATTATACAAGAAGCGGGTTAAATAAATTAGACGGACAGGATATCAACTTCCGCAGTAATTTTCTGAACCAGCGTTCCTTATTAACATCGCAGCTTGAATTGGAACAACAGTTAAGCAAAAGTGGTATCAAGCTGAAATTGAACGGTAACTTTTCGTACAATTTCAAATCGCAACCTGATTTAAGAACGATTTCTTATATACGTTCAACAGGTTCCAATGATCCATTTGCGCTTGTACAGGATGAAACCGGACGCTTCTACAGTAACCTTAAAGATTTCGGATATGGCGGCGGCGGTTCTTTAAGCATTCCTTTTAACCTGTTTAGCCAAAAGCAAACATTAAAAGCCGGAGGCAACACACTTATCCGTATCAGGGATTTCAGTTCAAGAAATTTCAGGTACAGGCTTGATGATAATACAAACTCAGCATTATTATTTCTGCCATTCAATGAAATTTTTAAGCCTCAATATATTGAGCCCGGTAAGTTTTTCTATGCTGATGAAACCCAAAATGAAGACAAATATTTTGGTGTAAGCATTGTAAATGCCGGATATGTAATGTTTGACAATAAGCTTTCTGAAAAATTGCGTTTGGTTTGGGGTGTTCGTGCTGAAAATTTCCAACAGTTTCTCACTACCCGCCGTTCTGATCTTAAGAGAGTTGTAGTAAATACCAATCAATGGGATTTCCTTCCATCGTTGAACTTTAGTTACAATCTCAACAATAAACATGTTGTGAGACTTGCAGGTTACAGAACACTTGCACGACCTGAGTTCAGGGAAATTGCTCCATTCTCATTCTTTGATTTTGAACAGAATTATGCTGTAAGTGGTGATACTACTTTGCGCAGAAGTGATATTTGGAATGCCGACATCAGATATGAGTGGTATCCAAAAGCAGGCGAAGGTGTTTCAGTTGCTGTGTTCTATAAAAATTTCAACGACCCTATTGAATTGAGAGCGCTTGCAGCGGGCAGTGTAAGGCGTTATCAGTTCCAGAATGCAGGTTCGGCTACAACCTATGGAATTGAAATTGAAGCAAGAAAAGGCCTCGGATTTATTTCTGAAAAAATAGACGCCTTCAGCATTTTTTCAAACCTCACTTTGTTGAAATCAAATGTTTCATTATCGGGTGTGGGTACTGGTGGTCAAACTCAAAGTTTTGACAGACCACTTCAGGGGCAGTCTCCCTATCTCGTGAATTTCGGAATTCAGTATAACGAAAAGAAAGGAAGGTTCAGCGGAACCATTCTTTATAACAGAATTGGCGAACGTTTATCATTAGTTGGTGGTAAAGACCAGTTGCTGTTTGATATTTATGAAAGACCACGTGACCTTGTAGATTTTCAGCTTGCTATGAAAGTGATGAAAAAACGTGGTGAAATCAGACTTAATATTTCTGACATATTCAATCAGCGTTTTTACTTCTATGAGAATGTAAACACTAAAAAATCATTCCAGAGCGGAACGGACCGTTTATGGAACTCATTTACACCCGGAAGCACATTTACACTTGGCTTTACTTACGATTTTATCAAATAATCAATCAAACAAAAAAAATAAAAAACAGTAATATGAAAAAGCTTTTTATCGTTGCCATTACTGCCATCACATTTGCAAGTTGTGTTAAGGTAAATTTTAATGAAACAACAGGCGGTGGCGGTACTCCAACTGATACTGCAAAACCTGTTACTACACTTTCCGGGCGTATTGATCGTAACTTATCATTGCCCAAGGGTAAGTATACATTAACCGGTTTTGTGTATGTTGGAAAAGGTTCAACACTTGAATTTGCACCCGGCACTATTATTCTTGCTGATGCATCAGTAAAATCTGCGCTTATTATTGAGCAGGGAGGCAAGTTGATTGCAGACGGAACTGCATCCAATCCAATTGTATTTACAAGTAATAAAGCACCGGGTGCACGCCGTGAATTTGACTGGGGTGGAATTTCTCTTTGCGGTTACGCTCCTACTAACCGTCCGTTGGTACCTGCTCCTATTACAGAGGGTGGAAGCAACAGACCTTATGGCGGTACTGATGCCGGTGATAACAGTGGTATTTTACGTTATGTGCGTATTGAATTTGCAGGTATTACTGCTGAAAATAACAGTGAGTTAAACGGCCTGACATTTTATGGTGTGGGTGCGGGAACGATCGTTGAAAATGTTCAAACTTCTTATTGCGGTGATGATGGGTTTGAATTTTTTGGAGGTACAGTAAATTGCAAAAACCTTATTTCATTTGCAAGTGGCGATGACGACTTTGATTTTGACTTCGGTTATAACGGACAGATTCAATACGCTGTTTCATTACGTGATAAATATTCTGATGATGATGATGCCAACCAGATTGAGTGTGATAATGATGCAACAGGTACAACAGCAACTCCTATTACACGTCCCGTACTCAGCAACTTTACATTAATTGGGGCTTATGATACAACAGGTATCAGAACCAATGCTTCCCGTCACCGTTATGGGAACAGATGGCGCCGTTCAACAAGGTTTGAGTTCAGAAATTCAATTATTCTGGGCAGTTTTGGAAATGCAGTTATACTTGAAAACGATAATGTAATCAATGATTTTCTTTCAGGTCTTAGTATTTTAAGAAACAATCTTGTGTTTTCTTATAATGTATTTCCAATTGGCACAGCACCAGCAACACCTTTTGTAACAAGTAATCAAACATTGTTGCCGAATGCAACATTTCTGACCACATTAACCAACACAACAAATAACAATACTGTTTTAGCTGATCAAAACGCAGCTCTGTTAACTGCACCTTTTAATCTTAATGCACCCAACTTTTTGCCAGCAGCAACTTCCCCTGCATTAACAGGCGCAAGCTATACCGGCCTGAGTGCATTCTTTACAACAGGAACTTTCCGTGGTGCATTTGGTACTACCAATTGGGCAAGCGGCTGGGCAAGTTTTACACCTCAAACAAATGTTTACTAATAATAAGCAGTAAGTATAAATTTTTCCTTAAGCAAGTATCCTTTAGTATTGCCCCCTGTTCCCAGGGGGCTTTCATTTTTATTGAATTTAGTAATGGCAACGTAATACAGGCATAACAGTAAAGTGATAATCTGTTTGCAGTTTTGCATCGGCAATTTTCTAAGTTTGGGTTAAATAAGCAATTTTTTCTCATGAACACCGCCTGTATTTCCATACGGGTGTTTTCTTTTACCAAAGCAGGTTTCCCTGTTTAATGCGCAACTGAATATTGAATACAGAATCAAAATGAAGCAATGGGTTTTCTTTCAGCACTAAAAAGCTGGCTTCATAACCTTCTTTCAAAAAAGCAATTTTTCGTTTGGGGAAAATTGCAAGCGGTGTTGTTTCGCACCACATTCGTAAAAGCTCCAGGTTACTGTAAATACCCAGGCGGTACAAATAATCTGCTTCAGTTTTGGAAGTAAGGTTATAACTGTCGCAGGCAATGGTAACAGGCACTTTGTATTTTTTTAAAAGCAGCAGATTTTTTTGCTGTACTTCTTTACGCAGACGGTATTGAACTGAATCTGTTTCAATAATTTCCGTTTCGGCCAAGGAGTAAGTGGCATCTGCATGCACATCCGCTTTCTTCATTAGTTTTACTGTTGTTTCAGGAAGCAAATAATAATCAGCGGTATATCCTTCCTTCCATCTTACCTGGTACCCCGGCAGGTGGTTGATTTCATTGGCTCCTGCTTTTACAGCGTTCAAAACATCTGCAGGAGTTTCAGCATGACAGCTAACCGTTAACCCGGATGCATGTGCTTTTTGAATAATAGCTTTTAGCAGTTTTGGATTTAATCCTTTTTTACCATTGTAAACACTGTCTTTATCCCGTCTTTCAAATTCTTCGCTGTAGAGCAGGTAAAGTTTAATAAAAGAAGGTTTATCGGCTGTAATAAACGGCCATTTTTTATCAATATCATCTTTGTTGCTGATAACATAATACGCATGACCTTCCATGCTTTTATTGGTCCATCCTGTAATGGATTTTTTATAAATAGTGGTGAGCAGGTAAGAATATAAGCCTGAAGGATGGCCACCGGCAGAAGTTAATCCCCCATTGGCAAATACAATATCCAAACTGGTTGGATTATTAATCTGGTTTTGAATTTTTTGAGTGGTAAAAGGAATGCTGTTGGGATTTTTAATATAGTATATCCCGTCACTCAGGTATCGTTCTCTGAAAACAGCAAAATCCGGTTCAGTATCAGGTGAATGATTGTGTGCTTCACCAAACGGGGGAATAAGGTACTGATGGTGCAGATCAATCACTGTATCCACACTTGCCGGTTTTGTTTTGGTAAGCAACCCGTTTACAGAATAAAATACGGTTGTATCAAAACCATTGCCATTAAACCAGTAACCATTGGTGAAATGGATAACGGGAGTTTGGGCATGCACGCAACAGGAGAGCCATCCCGGAAACAATAAGGAGAGAAGATATTTCATACGCACTGGTGCATTCAAAATAAAAAAAAAAAATGACTATCCGCTATTTGGAATTGAGCAATACCAAGGGTTCGATAATGTGGCGACCAATAGTCTATCAAATAAA
>JAIEQM010000045.1 GCA_019747705.1 Chitinophagaceae bacterium
TAATCGCCGAAAGGCATGTTAACAAACTATCTTAAACTACTAACAAAACTGTACTAAGATTGGGGTACATCATAAAACGTATCCTTCTCCACCACGCTGAAACGAAAGCTTGCAGGCAAAAGCTACAAGGTTTCCCGGAACACCTAAATAAGCTTTGTCTTTTCCTATATTAAATGGCGCACTTTCAATTAGATGCATATACACATGATCAGCCTTTACCTCCAAACTTACAACGCCCTGAATAATGGCCGGGTTGTTTGAAATGGTTAATTTGTACACTTCCCTTGTTGGGATTTTAAGCTCACTTGCCAATTGTTTTTTTGGGTTAGCTTCTTTACTTCTGCTTTTGTTAATAGTGAAATTTCAGTTGGAAAACTGTCCCCCGATTTTACATTTTGGATAGAGTTGGTCAATTTGTCTACCTCAAATTCAAGACCTCTTTCTTTTCGTTTTTTCACATTACGAATTTACAAAAAAATGTCTGTTTGGCAATTGTCTTTGTCATTGTTGGGGAGCTAACCCACACTCCCGCATCAGCACCTCAATCACTTTATTGTAACAGGCTTTGGCACGTTTGGGTGTGCTGCCAATAGCCACCAGCCCGCATTTGCCGTATTGGGAGAGCGTGGTAATTAAATGAAACATTACCCCTTCCTCGGTGGCATTGCTGAAATGTAAACCATTGCACATGGCAATATCAATTAAATCATGCGGTGTTAAGCCCTTAAAACATTCGTGGTATAAATTATCAGTGGCAAAATAATAACGCTTCTTTCCATCTTTCATATAATAGTTACCACTGTCAGCATCATAATCGCCTTCTGTTAAAAACTGCAGCATCAGGTAAGGATGCGTGGTGCCGCCCTTGCGTAAATTAATTTCAATGGCATAATGTTTCCATTCATCATTTTCTTTGGCGCTCATAAAATCAATTCCAAAACGGCCCAGCACTCCATATCGCTTTAGTTCTTCTGCCACAGCAAAGCCCTGCTTACCCAGCGCTGCTGCATATTCCACATTCGCAGGAAAATTGGCGCCGAGAAAAACCTGTCCGTCATCACCGCCCAGCACCTGGTCGTGGGTGGAGAGCACATCAATTTTTCCCAGCGGGTTAATGCGGCATTGCACAGAAGGTGATGTTTTAATGAGCGCATCAATAAACACTTCCACAATTCCTTCCATCAGTTCAAACTTTTCAAAAAAAGTTTCAAAGCTTAAGTTATCTGCCACAATCTTAAGATGGGAACGCAGGTGCTCTGCAATCCAATGCCGGGTGGTATCGTTGGCAGGAGCATCTTTATAATAAAAAACGGCATTGCCTTCGCCACTAAAACCATCATTCATCTTTATCACGGCTTTTTGCAAATGCGGGTATCTTAATTTAAGTGTGGTTAAACAATTGATTACTTCTTCTTTTGTTTTCACATCTTCAAAACCATCAGGCACCAGTAAGCCGCAGGTTTTAAAAATTTTGCGGCTGCTGCTCTTGGTACCCAGGAAAGAAAGCTCCGGGTCGCAGCCATATAATGGCAGTTGCAACTGCACCGCAAGCCGGCGTTCATATTCTGTAACATTAAAACAGGTAATATGCGCCGGTGCATTTGGCAGCAAATGTTGTTTTATCCGCTGTATCAAACGGGGTCGCTCTAATATTTTTTCAGTAAGTGATTTGGCCGATGCATCATAACAACTTAGTAACGTTAACCGCTGCCGTGCATGATAGCCGGTAATACCCGGAAGCAAATGCAGATAGTAATCAATAATGCCCGGGTCAACAGCCACACTTGTTACATACACTACGTGGGTACGGGGCATACGCAACAGCATAAGCAGGCAAAGCATCCGCTCTTCGTAAAAAAAATGACCTTTTACTTTGGAAAGTATTTCCTGGTCCAGTGTGAGGCTTGGTACCACCACCACCGTACGTTCAGCCAGTTTATCAGGAAATATTTTTTCAAACTGACGGGGAAATTGTGATTGTAATTGGGCAAATAATTCTTTTTCACGGGCAATAGCCGGCGGCTCCGTTTTACTTTGTAAAAAAGCAGATGGATATTCCGGTTCCTGTTTATTCATATAATCAAACCGGAAAAGTAAAACAGTCATGCGCTTTGAGGGATGATGATAATCAGCACTGAAAGTGATTGAAATAATTTACCATAAGTGTTTTAGAAAAAGATGAAAAACGGAAAACGCAGTGCGGAATCTGTTCTACAAAGAGGCTCCCTGATAAATAAAATATCTGTCGGTTCTCTTTGCAGAAAATTTATTCAAACCGTTTTTCTGATTTGACAGCGGTTCGTTTTTTTACCGGCCGGTTCCTGCCTTTTACCGACAGGCTGCTGTTGTCAGCCTCCCGGCTATTGACCTGCACCTGATGCTAATTTAGATTTGTGTTATAAAACGAAATCAAAATGACAAACGAACCATTTAAACGAAAAGAAAGAATCTTAAATGAACGTATCCTGCTCGGGGTAATTGTAATAGCTGCTGCCGTGCTCTTATTGCTGCGCAATATCGGTTTTCCTTTTCCGGATTTTTTATTTACATGGCCTATGATTTTAATTGTTGTTGGTTTAATTAGCGGTGTGCGTCATGGTTTTAAAAATAACGGTTGGTGGATACTCATGGCTATTGGTGGTTTCTTTTTGTTTTCCCGTGAAATGCCGGATATGGGAATAGAACGCTTTTTCTGGCCCCTGTTAATTTTTGCAATTGGTATATCCATTATTACAGGGCGTGGAAGGTGGCGCAGGAGTAAAAATTATTCAGGAATATTTGGTGATGATCGTACGAAAGACCGGTACAACGATTCAACCACAATGGAAGCGGAAACAAAAAAGGAACATAAAGATGATGTAATTGATTCCGCAGCCATTTTTGGTTCTGTAAAAAAGAATATGTATTCCAAAAATTTTAAAGGCGGCGAATCTGTAACCGTATTTGGAGGCTCAGAAATAAATTTGATGAATGCTGATTTTACAGGCGAAGTAAAACTGGAAGTTGTGAATATTTTTGGCGGCACCACATTGTATGTACCTGCCCATTGGCAAATACGCAGTGAGGTGGCAGCTATACTCGGCGCCATTGAAGATAAACGCCGGGAACCTGCTGCTGTGCAAGTGGATAAGGTACTGATACTGGAAGGCACGGTAATACTGGGCGGTATTGATATTAAGAGTGCGTAATGAAATGGTTATGGAACCGGCTTATGTTTTTCATGGCGGCGTTTTTGCGTCGCACTCTTCAGGGTTCCTTTTTCAATTGTGCAACAAATAAAACAAAACCGGTTTGTATAAAAGTGTATTACACAAAACCTCAACCACTCAAACTTGTATTATGAGTTTAAAAAAGAATGAACTGTGTAGTAACGCTTTTCCTTACGGAGCAAAACAGGAAAAGGCGCAAAACTGGTATCTTGTCAAACTGGTTTTTCAAATCATCTGCGGCAATGGCAATCATACGCCGCAGTTTGATGAACAGTTGCGTTTGATTGCAGCAAATAACAGCAGACGGGCCATTGAAAAAGCAAAGCAACTTGCAGCAGATGAAACTCATATTAATGATTTTGTGCAATGGAAATTTATAGCCGTTACAGATGTGTATCCGTTTAACAAGCTGCTGGATGGCGCTGAATTATTTTCAAGAGTAACAGAGGAGGAACAGGAAGCCGCTTATCTTCATACATTGCAATTGAAAGCGAACGATACGTTGCAGCATCTCTTAATAACCCAATAACTCAGTAATCATTAATGTAATGATACCTTAACCATTCAATCTTTCAGCTTTTAAACCAACTCCATGGCTCCATCACCGTTTCAGCCAAGGCTTTTTATGATTCCCTTCTGCATCAGTTGGTTTGTGTGGATTTGTGTGCATCAACCGGCGTTGTATTATATGGGGGTGGACTGGTTTACTGCTTTAACGGATAGTATTGTAAGCAATACACTTTTAATTTTTGTATCCATGCTGTTGTTTACCATGCTGCGTTTTTATTTGCCACGCAGCCAGGGTTTTTTGAATTTGTTCATCTGGGGGGCGGCACTCACCGCTATCTGGTTTTTTGGCAATAAGTTTTTACTGGGTATCATTATTAAAAACAATACGGCGTATGAAACATTAATGAAACAATCCGGTCCTCTGCGTGCTGCTATTGGTTTTTTAATTAACGGTTGCAGCAGCGTGGTGGGATATGCGTATTTTAATTTCCAGGAAACAGCCGATACGGAAAAACAAAGAAGAGATACAGAGCAGTTGAATAAAGAAGCAGAGTTGTACAAACTCCGCCAGCAACTGCAACCGCATTTTTTATTCAATGCACTCAACTCCATCAATGCATTGATTGGTTCGCAGCCCGCACAGGCAAGAACCATGCTGCACCAACTGAGTGATTTTTTTAAGAAGCACACTAAAGAAAGAAGAACAGCAATGGGTAAAGCTGGAAGAGGAGCTGCATTCACTTCATTTGTATCTTGAAATTGAGAAAGTGCGGTTTGGAAACCGTCTTTCAGCAAAGATGATTATTGATGAAAACTGCAGCGATGCAAAAATACCGGCCATGTTGCTGCAACCACTGGTGGAGAATGCCATTAAGTTTGGTTTGTATGATACTACAGAAGCAACCATGATTGAGTTGCAGGCAACAATGCAGGAAAACAATTTGCTGATTACAGTTGAAAACCCTTTTGATGCAGCCACCAGCAGCCCCAAAAAGGGAACGGGCTTTGGATTGAGCTCTGTGCAGCGTCGTTTGTATTTATTATTTGGAAGAAATGATTTGCTGCAAACTGACGTAAATGAAAATATTTTTGTAACAAAGGTGATGGTGCCGCAGTAAAATGAGAGTCGCATTGAACAAACGTTTACAATCAATCGGGGTGCGTCATGTCGACGAAGGAGACATCTCACAAATTTGAAGAAAGATGCCATTAATCAGTCGTTTAAAAAAGTAACATGTTTAAGTTTATGAGATTTCTCATTCCGCCATAAGCAATGATTAAATTTGAAGCTATCAAAGGCGGAATTCGAAATGACGGTTTTCGGTAACGCATAACAATCCATATTTTTAGCAATCATAATAATGTATAAAGTAATAATCATAGATGATGAACCTCTTGCAGGCAGCGTGGTAAAAGAATGTTTACAGCAGCATCCGCAGTTGCAACTGGTGGAAGAATGCAGCAATGGGTTTGAAGGTGTGAAAGCCATTCAGCAGCATAACCCTCATTTGGTTTTTTTGGATGTGCAAATGCCCAAGATCACCGGTTTTGAAATGCTGGAACTGTTAGACCATCCGCCGCATATTATTTTTACCACAGCTTTTGACGAATATGCCATGCAGGCCTTTGAAGCCAATGCCATTGATTATTTATTAAAACCTTTTTCGCAGGAGCGTTTTGATAAAGCCATCAGCAAATGGATGGAGCTCGGCAATAAAGCACAACCCTCCAATGAAAAATTATTGCAGCAAGTGGCCAAACACCCGGCACACAGTGAAAGGGTGGTGGTAAAAACCGGAACTAAAATCAAAATTATTCCCCTTCATGAAATCCATTACCCGGAAGCAGCAGATGACTATGTAAAAATTATAACGGCAGAAGGAAGCTTTCTCAAAAAAAGCACCATGAGCTATTTTGAAAACATACCGGATGGTTCTTTATTCATTCGCACTCACCGTTCGTTTATCATTAACCTGCAGCAGGTAACAAGGATTGATCCTTATGAAAAAGAAAACCATATTGCTGTTTTAAAATCGGGGGCTAAAGTGCCGGTGAGTAAATCAGGTTATCCAAAGTTAAAAACGATACTTGGCCTGTAATATTTATTTATCAACTATTAATGAGACAACAAAACCAGCAAAAAAAATAAAAGAAACCCTTTCATAGTTAATCTATAAACTTATATATCCTGTTGTCAAAATCATTCTATACTTACTACTAACGGCTAACGGCTAAAGACTAACGACTAATTACTCATAGCTTAATACTAAAACTGTTGCCAGTTTCTTTACCACTCCTGTCCAATCCATACAGCGCCGCCAATGCTGTTACGTAAAGCGCCTGTTTGCGTACGCATCATGTTATTTTCTTCTCTCCATCTTAATACTGCAAAAAAAGCAGTACATATCAAATCAAATTCATTTGCAGTAATAACCGGCAGTAAATGTTCAAACGCAATTGTTTGGTTGGTTCCTCCAAGTGCGGCATCCATCGTTTTATAATCACTTACGGTGTTAATGCCGGTAATGGCAGCTACTGCAGCGCCATCACCCAATGCATAAGCATTATTTTGAAATACATGCAGTCCCGGGCTTGCTATTAACTGCACCTGGTATTGCAATTCTTCCTGAGTAATAAATTGTAAAGCATAATTGCCAAGCAGTTTGCCATAAGCCGCATGCAGTTGTAAATAAGCATCAGCCGGCAGAGCGGAGGCATTGCTGAGTTGCTGTTTCCATTCATCATTCAACGTATAATCTCTTTTTGCCCTGAGTTCATAAGCCCAGGTTTTACCTGTTACTTCAAACTGGATAAAACCCGCCTGCACCTGCTCATTGTTTTTGTTTAAAATTCCCGCCACCCGGTACACCATTTTACTTGATTTTACTTTTTTACTGTTAGATTTGTAAAAGTAAGACTTGCTGTTTTTGCAAACGTTTCAATTTGTTTTCTATGGTGATTAATTTAAGCGATGAACATTCCTTAGTGAGCAACTGGGTGGCCGAGCTGAGAGATATGGATATACAAAACGACCGCATGCGGTTTCGCCGCAACCTGGAACGGATAGGCGAAGTGGCGGGCTATGAAATCAGCAAACTGCTGCCCTGGGAAGAAAAGGAAATCACCACACCGCTTGGAACTTCTTTTTGCAAAGTATTGAAACAGCAACCTGTGCTGGCTACCATTTTACGGGCGGGCTTACCCATGCACCAGGGTTTATTGAATTACTTTGACCGGGCAGATAATGCTTTTATTTCTGCCTACCGCAAGCACAACCGGGATGGCAGTTTTGAAGTAAGCCTGGATTATGTAAGTTGCCCATCGTTGGAAAACCGGGTAATTATTGTTGCCGACCCCATGCTGGCTACCGGCAGTTCTCTTGTAAAAACGGTTCAATATTTGCGTGATGAGGGACAGCCGGCTGAAATTCATATCGTTTGCGCCATTGCCTGTACCGTGGGTATTGAATATGTGCACCGCAATGAACCGAAGGTGAAAATCTGGTGCGGGGCTATTGATGATGAGCTTACGGCTAAGGGTTATATCGTACCCGGCTTAGGTGATGCAGGGGATTTGGCCTTTGGAACCAAGGTGCAGATGTAATAAACCAATATCCGGAACGTTTGTTATAAAAATATGCGAAACAGCAACCAGCAGCAAAAAACCGTCTAACCAAAATAAGTGCCCCTGATGCGTAAACTTATACTTTCTTTATTGATCCTTTCATGTGTTTCTGTGCATGCACAGGACCCTAATTTCTCTCAATTCTTTGCGTCGCCGCTTACATTAAACCCGGCTATGACGGGTAAGTTTAATGGCGCCTCCCGTTTGGCCATTAACTACCGCAACCAGTGGCCAACAATTAATACGGCTTTTCGCACAGGAACCGCTTCCCTTGATTTTGGCATATTGCCCAACCGTATTCCGGAGAATGATCAGTTTGGTGTGGGTGTTATGGGTATGTATGATGTAAATGGTGCGGGTGTAATGAAAAACAGTTACGTGTCAGCATCCATGGCTTATCATAAAAGTATTGATGAAAACGGGTATCACTCCATTGGTGCAGGCTTTAGTACCACCTATGCATCAAGGGTATTGGATTTAACCAAGCTCAATTTTGCAGATGAATTAACGGCCCTTGGATTTACCGGTGTTACCAGTGAAGTATTTACTGGAGGCACCCAAAATCTGAACATCAGTTATATGGATGTGAATGCCGGCTTTTTATACAGCGGCGCTACTAATGATTATAATAATTTTTATTTCGGTGCATCCATGTATCATATTAACCGGCCAAAGGTAAGTTTCCAGGGAGCTAATTTTTTGCTGAACCCAAGATTTACAGTACAT
This sequence comes from Chitinophagaceae bacterium, assembly GCA_019747705.1. GTDB lineage: Bacteria > Bacteroidota > Bacteroidia > Chitinophagales > Chitinophagaceae > Lacibacter. The sequence goes on from JAIEQM010000045.1 coordinate 8,070, forward strand.
GGCGGTGGTTATTTCCCGGTGGCAGATGGCACTACTGTTTTTGTAAGTGCATTGCACCAGCGGCAGGCAGGCGCTACTGAAACTGTTTTTGGCGGTGCATTGGGTTTAACGGTGAGCAATGATTATGAAAATGCAACAGAAGTTTATTTTGGTTCATGGGTGCGTTTGAATGACGCCGTGATTCCCTATATAGGTTTGGAAACGGGTAACCTGCGCTTTGGCGTTACCTATGATGTGAATACCTCAAGACTTGCAGCCGCTTCACAAAGAAGGGGCGGTATGGAAGTTTCTCTCATTTATATTAAAAAGCACAGCGATCCGAATAAGAAAAAACTGGCCTGCCCCAGGTTTTAATTTTTTTGGTTGAAACGACCCCGGTCTCCGTGAAAGCCGGTTTAAAAAAAATATTGCCTCAACAGTTTGATCCTTTGTTTTTACATTTTTAAAATTCTATTTTACAAGCGCTTTCATTACATGGGGGAGTATTCCCCAGCAGAAGAGTGTGATAATAATAATACTGATGAGGTTCATCACCAGGCCTGCTTTCAGCATATCTTTTAACTTAATATGACCACTGCTGAACACAATGGCATTAGGCGGTGTGCCCATGGGCAGCATGGAAGCAGCGCTTGCTGCAAGTGTCATGGGAATACCCAGCAGTAATGGATCCATATGCAATACATCAGCCAGTGCAGCCAGTACAGGAGAGAGAACAATTACCTGTGCAATATTACTCATCACCTCACTTAAGAAAATGGATACAATTGTTATTAATAAAACCAACCCCCAACTGCTCACATTACTGAAACCAGCCAGTGAGTTTCCAATCAATGCCATTACACCTGCTTTTTCCAGTGTATTGGCCAATGCAATGCCACCGCCAAACAATAATAAAATGCCCCAAGCCATTTTGGATGTATCACTCCACTTCAAAATGGTTTTGGTATTGCCTTCTTCATCCTTACCGGTGGGAATGATGAATAAGAGCAATGCGCCGAAGATGGCGATCATATTGTCATCCAGTTTAAACAAATTGAGTTTATTGAGCAGGTCTTTAAAAATCCACAGCGAGGCCGTAACAGCAAAAACAAATAATACTTTTTTTTCGGAGGAACTAAGGGGGCCGAGCGCTTTTATTTCATCATGAATAAATTGATTGGCTTCATTACTGTGTCTGATCCTGCTGGGAAACATTACCCTGGCCAGTACAAAATAAAGTGAGGCCAGCAGTAACAGCGCCAGCGGTGTGCATACCAGCATCCAGTCGGCAAAGGCAATATTGTAACCATATTTTTTTTCAATAAAACCAACAAATGCCACATTGGGTGGTGTGCCGATAATAGTGGCCATGCCGCCAATATTACTGGCATAAGCAATAACCAGCATCAGCATCAGTGAAAAGTTTTTGATACTTGTGCCTGGTTGTTCATGGTCTTTCATTACGGCAATAACACTGAGTGCAATGGGGAACATCATCATGGTGGTGGCGGTATTACTGAGCCACATGCTTAAAAAGCCTGTGGCCATAATAAACCCAAGGATAATCCGGTTACCGCTGGTACCGGTTAGTTTTACAATATGCAGGGCAATACGTTTATGCAAGTTCCATTTTTCAATGGCAAGACCAATCATAAAACCCCCTATAAATAAAAACACCACCGGGTTGCTGTAAGCCTTGCTGGTTTCTTCCATATTTGAAATACCGAGCAATGGAAACAACACCAGCGGAATCAATGCCACCACCGGCATGGGCATGGCTTCCATAATCCACCAACTGATCATGAGTACTGCAATAGCCACTGCTTTACATGCTGCTGCAGTTAAACCAAATGGATTAGTGAAATAAAACAAAAGACTTAAAGCAAGCCCGGTTATGAATGCAAGCCCGTGGCGGTTGGTTTTTATAAAATTCATTTGAAGGATGCAGTTAGTGGTTGGGGCAATTTACAACAATTCGATTGCTTCCTTATTAAATGCATGTTTGGTTACATGCAGATTGTCTTTGATAAAAAAACGATAGAGCCATTTTGCATGTGCTCCTGCATAATCAACCCCTATACGTTTACTGCACATAACGGGTACATCCGTTACACCATCACCGGTAATAAAAAAATGAGTGCTCAATAAACTGCTGCCTGTATGATGTGTAAAGATGCCCAGCGCTTTGCCCGCATTGCCGGGGCCACGGCCAATGCTGTGATCCGGCTTTTCTTTTTTACTCCGCCTCAGCATTTCATCAATACCTGTAACAGGTTCAACGCCCCTTATTAACACAGCATCGGGTTTTTCATTTTCATTGGTTACTACATTAAACATGTGGTGAATGCCATAACAGAGATATACATAAGCAGTGCCGCCTTCACCAAACATAATTTCAGTTCTTGCTGTGCGCCTGCCGGCATATGCATGCGATGCTTTATCAACAATGCCGGCATAGGCTTCTGTTTCCACAATACGTGCAGCAGTGGTAATACCGTTAAATTTTGTAACAACGATTTTGCCAAGAAGCGCCCTTGCAATTTCCGTCACATCATTGTTGAAATAAAAATCTTTGTTGAGCTTTTGCATTTAATGGTTTATTTTGCGATGCCCTCTCTGTAAAGCGCCGCATAACAATTTTAAATGATCATAATTTGCTGAAAGAACTCGTCATAGCTGTTCAGGCCTACTTCCGTGCACACCGTTTTATACAACGGCACAAGTTATGGAAATGGATACTTATACCGGGCTTCATCTATGCTGTGATGTTTTTTGCCGGCATCTGGCTGTTCTGGACTTCCAGCGGAACGTTTTTAGACTGGCTTTTAAATGTGGTGGGCATCAAGCGCTGGCTGGATGCTATGAATAACAGCTTCCTCAACTTCCTGTTTATTTTCGGTACCATCATGTTTCAGTTGATCCTGATGTTCTTTTATTTTTCACTGTTCAAGTATTTGTTTTTGATTGTGGGCTCTCCTGTGTTTGCATATCTCAGTGAAAAAGTGGAAAGTATTATTGAACGCAAGGAATATCCCATCACCATCGGACAATTATTAAAAGATATTTTACGTGGGGTAAAACTGGCATTACGTAATACCGTGTGGCAAACAGTTTATACCGTCAGTCTTTTATTGCTGGCGCTGGTTCCCGTTGCAGGGTGGATCAGTCCGCTTATTGCTTTTATGGTGGAATGTTATTACTATGGTTTTTCCATGATGGATTACAGTGCTGAGCGTCATAAGCTCACACCTTCTCAAAGCGTTGCTTTCATCAGTCAGCGGCGTGGGTTGGCCATTGGGAATGGTATGGTGTTTTACCTGATGCACCTGCTTCCCGTTTTAGGATGGGTACTGGCGCCTGCGTATGCGGTGATTGCTGCCACACTCAGTTTGTATCATCAAAACGATGAACCTTAATGGCGCTTGTTTATTTAATACCCTCACCGCTGGATGATGAATCCATATCACCCATTCCATCTTATACACTCACGGCGGTTAAAGAATGCACAGTTTTATTTGTGGAGAATGAACGCACTGCAAGGCGTTATTTAAAAAAATTGGATCCGCAAATTGTGATTGATGCATTTGATTGGCATACCATTCATAAAGCGGAGAATGAAGTAAAACAAAAATTTATTCATGCTGTAAAACAAAATAAAACAATTGGCATCATCAGTGAAGCAGGTTGCCCCGGCATTGCAGATCCCGGCCAGGCGCTCATTGAAACAGCGCACCAACTGGGTGCAACTGTAAAACCATTGGTGGGGCCCAGCTCTGTTTTACTGGCGGTAATGGCCAGCGGCATGAATGGTCAGCAATTTTCATTTGCTGGTTATTTACCGATTGATGATTTACAACGCAGAAGAAAATTACAACACCTGGAGGAATTTTCACAGAAACAAAAGCACACACAGGTATTCATTGAAACACCATATCGTAACAACCAGTTGCTGGAAACTATTTTAAAAACCTGTAAACCGCAAACAAAACTTTGTATTGCTGCCGATTTAACCGGCGTCAATGAATTCATTCAAACCAAAACCATTGCAGAGTGGAAAATAAAAAAACCGGACTTGCATAAGCGCCCGGTTATATTTTGTTTGCTGGGGTAAAAAAAATTACTGCTCCAGCTTTACACTGTCAACAATATATTCTGAATCACCACGCCAGGGAAGTGTTCCTTTCTTTTCATGATAGTGAACAGTAACCATGCGGCCCTGCTGCAGTTCCATTTGTGCCGCCACATTTTTATCCGCCACGGAGAATAAAAATTTTTCACTGGCAAGGGCTACATTATTGTTGCTGCGTATGCTGCTGAGTATTATCTCGCCTTCGTATGTTTTAAACAGGTTGCCTTTGTGTGAGAATTTTTGAAGAAGACCGCTCCGGTAACCTTCACTAAACGTGAAGTAATATTTATAATAAATAAAACCGGACAGCGCCAGAACAAGAACTACAGTAAAAATGCCCAGAAATTTTCTCATGATTGATTATTTTCTACCATGAAGATAAAACTCTTAACTGATATTGGAAACTAAACGAAACGGAGAGCTGCGTTAAGAAGCCTGGCTGTATATAAACTCACCGTAATGGGCATGCAGATTGTCTTCATCTTCCTGCTGGTTAAAAACAACCGGCGGTTGCTCTGGCGAAAACACTTTGTTGAGAGCAGCTGCATCCACATGAAAATTACGGTCAATAAATTGTTTGAATGCTTCTGCAATTTTTTCTGTTTCCTTGTTAGAAAGATCAATAATGGAATCCAGCTCCTGTAAAAACTTTTCCATGAGTTTGGGTTTGGGTTTTGATTTGCCTGGAAAATGCTAAACAGGCGCCTGTTAATATTGTTTACTGTTTTTGAAAAAAAATTAAAAAAAGGTAAACCGTATTTTTAAAGCAGTTGAAAGACATCTCCGTCAAACAAACCCATATCACTTAATTTCAAATGCGGAATTACCAGTAAAGCCATGAAAGACAAGGTCATATAAGGAGCTGCCAGCGTTGCCCCCATTTCTTTAGCCATCACATCCAGGCGGCTGTAAGCATCTGCTACTTTATACCCGTCGTCTGCACTCATTAAACCAGCAACCGGGAGGGGAATAAGTTTTTCATTGTTATCATACACAGCACTTACACCACCCTTCGCTTCAATCACCAAATTCACAGCCCGGCAAATATTTTCTGCATCCACACCCACTGCAATAATATTATGACTGTCGTGCGCCACGGATGATGCAATAGCCCCTTTTTTCAATCCAAAGTTTTTTACAAATGCTTTGGCAATGGGCGATTCTTTATAACGGTTCACCACCACCATCTGCAAAAAATCTTTTTCAGTATTGCTGCAAATTTGGTTACTGATGATGGGAAACGAAGTAAGCGGTTCTAAAATTTTATTGGTGATAAGCTGCCCGTCCAATGCTTCGATAATCATTACCTGCTCAATATTTTCCTGCTCAGCGCCCCATTTGTGCAAAGGAAAAACAAAATCAGCAGGTTGTTTTTGACTGCACTCAAATTTATTGATGGGTGTAACCGGCCGGGATGCAATTTTGGTTTCACCATTGGCAGCCACCAGTTCCCCATTGATATAGGTTTGCAATACTTTAAACTCCTTTAAATTATTGATCACAATAAAATCTGCAGCATCGCCTTTTCTGAGTAAGCCATGTTTTAATTGGTAATGACGATGGGGGTTAATACAGGCTGCCTGCAATACATGAAATACATCCAAACCTTTTGCAACCCCCCCGGCACAAAGCTGATTGATATGACCTGCCGCTAAGCTATCAGGATGTTTATCATCACTGCAAAACATCATCATCTCAGGGTATTCATCAATCAGCGGATATAATGCTTCAAAGTTTTTGGCAGCGCTTCCTTCACGGATAATAATATTCATCCCGCCTTTTATTTTATCAAGGGCTTCTTCATAGGTAAAACATTCGTGATCAGTGGAGATTACAGCCCCCGGCCCCGAAGGGGAGGAAAAGGCAGCCTCACTATTTGTTTTTAAGTGGTTTAGTTTTTGAATTATAGTGTCTAAAACTTTCTCAGTTTCATTAATTACTTCTGCATTGGTAAAACGGATCACTTCAAAACCCCATTCATTTAATTGCTGAGATCGGACTTTGTCATTTTCTTTATTTTCAGGTAACTCGTGTATTAATCCATCAACTTCAATAATGAGTTTATGTTTCAGACAAATAAAATCTGCAATATAGTTTCCTGCAATATGTTGTCTTCTGAATTTGTATCCTTCTAATTTTTTACCGCTTAGAAACCCCCATAAAATAATTTCAGCTTCTGTTGGATTTCTTCTTCCCTCTTCTGCATATTCTTTCAGCCTTCCATATAACACAGGATCTGCTGTTTGATACCTGTAACCATTGCTTATATTTTCGGAGTCTGAAGTCTCCCCCCGGGGGAGATTTAGAGGGGCCGCTGTTATGTATTTTCTTGCTTCTTCACCCCGCAACCCCGGCGCATGTCCATCAACCGGTTTACCCAATTCCTGTGCTGATTTTATTTTTTTCATCACCTCTTCATCGCCATTTAATACACCCGGAAAGTTCATCATCTCGCTCAGGTAAAATATTTCATCTTTCTGTAATAATTGCTTTACTGCTTCTGCATCAAGTGCATCGCCAGCCGTTTCAAAAACAGTAGCCGGTACACAACTGGGAGCGCCAAAATAAAAATGAAACGGAACAGTTTTTCCGTTTTCAATCATAAACTCAACACCTGCCACACCGCATACATTGGCAATTTCATGCGGGTCGCTCACCGTGCCAACAGTACCATGCACCACAGCCAGCCGGGCAAATTCTGAAGGAACCAGCATGGAGCTTTCAATATGTACATGTGCATCAATAAAGCCCGGCAAAATAAAAGGCGTACCATCAAGCGGGCCGGTTGATTGAGCAGTTATGGCCCTGATTTTGCCGGCTTCAACCATTACTTCTCCAAAAAAGATAGTCCTTTGGAGGATGTTTAATATATTACCTGCAACGGTAAAAGAACCTTTCACGTCCATGAGATGTTATTTAGAAAACCCCAAGATAATGGATAGGCGGAAGTTTTGATTCAGTCTGCCCCCTTAAATTTGTCAACTCTAAAAGTAAATAAATGAAACAGATCCTTCTGCTGCTGGCAATATTTGTGTCAGCAACCTCAGTAAATGCACAAACTGCTGATGAAATCATTAACAAATATATTGAAGCTATGGGTGGAAAAGAGAAACTCAAATCCATCAAAAGTGTTTACATGGAAGGTACCAGTGTAATGCAAAATGGGGCTGAAATTTCTCAGAAGTCATGGAAAGTGGATGGTAAACTTTATCGTATGGAAGTTAATTCTCCCATGAGAAATTTTGCAACAGTAGTAACGGATAAAGAAGGCTGGCGCCAGAACCCACGCAGTGGCGGTGCTTTTGAACCTATGACGGCAGAAGCTGTGACAAACATGCAAAACAACCTGGATTGTGCAGGCCCGTTTGTTGATTATGCAGCCAAAGGACATAAAGTGGAACTGATTGGTAAAGAAGATGTGGAAGGTGTAAGCTGTTATAAAATAAAAATGACCTATAAAAACGGAAATGATGCTTCTTATTTTTTTGATGCCAATACCTATTTAATCATTCGCATGAGTATGAAAGGTGGTATGGGCGGATTTGGCGGCGGTGGCGGACGTGGTGGCGCAGGCGGCGGCGCTGACCAGGAACGTTTTACTGATTTTTCTGACTATAAAAAAACAGAAGATGGTTATATGTTTCCGTTTAAGATAACACCCGTAGGTATGGGCGGTGGTGTTTATTATGAAAAAATAGAAGTAAACAAACCGGTTGATGCCAAAGCTTATAAGCCGGAAGCCATGCAATAATTTTTTTCTGTAACAATTTGAACCACTTTTCTACAAATGTGTTAAACAACAAAAACAAATAAAAAATGAAAACCTTGAAACTGGCAGCGCTCTTTATTGCAGCTGCATTAAGCGTAGCCTCGGTAAAAGCACAAACTGCTGATGAAATCATCAGCAAGCATATTGAAGCAATTGGCGGGGTGGATAACTGGAAGAAAGTTGCCAGCATTGTTCAAACCGGATCTATTAGCTTCAATGGAATGGAAATTGCTGTTGTAAGAACCGTTTTGCACAATAAGGGAAGCCGGCAGGATATTACATTAATGGGTATGAATGGTTACAAGATCATTACCCCTAAAGAAGGATGGAATTTTATGCCTTTTCAGGGTGGTCAAACAGCGCCTGAGCCAATTACTGATGAAGACTTAAAGGCATCACAGGATGAAATGGATGCTCAGGGCAGTCTTTTTGATTATAAGGCAAAGGGGCATACTGTAGAATTTTTGGGTAAAGAAGACGTTGACGGAACTGAGTGTTTTAAAATTAAGCTTACACAAAAGGGCGGGAAAGCTGAAACTTATTTTTTTGATCCTAAAACATATTATATTGTAAAATCGGTTTCAGTTGTAAAACCAAACGGACAGGAAGCAGAACTAACCACTACTTACAGCAACTATCAAAAACTGGCTGAAGGTATTTTTGTTCCAATGAATATGGGTGTTCCTTTAGGAGGCCCGGGTATGAATGCTGATTTGATACTTTCAAAAGTTGAGATTAATAAAGCGGTTGACGAATCAATTTTCAAACCTGCCAAATAATTTTTTAGGTATATACGTTTAAGTCGACCATTTTTATTTTCGGCAAAAAATTGGCTCGATAAAATAGCGATTTGTGATTTCCATCGTCTAATAGTAAATACATCAACAATGAGCTTTAAAATTATAAATAACGGCATCTTAAAAACATCACCTGTGATTTTTTTTGGAATACCTAAGCGTATATACCTAATATTTTTTTTTAACCCCGCTCACAGTCGGGGTTTTTTGTTATACCAAATTAATTATTATGTATAAGTTTATTTTTTTGTGCTTTTGTATTGTCACACCTCCACTTTTATTTGCGCAAACAACCATCAACTCCGCCACCTTTGGTATGATGGAAGCAAGAAAGATTGGTCCGGCTACTATGAGCGGACGAATTACTGATATTAAAGGCGTGGACAGCGACGGCGGCAAAACACTTTATATAGGTACAGCCGGTGGAGGTGTATGGAAAAGTACAACAGCAGGCGCTTCTTTCAAACCCATTTTTGATAAATACACACAAAGTATTGGCTCTGTTGCTATTGATCAGAAAAACCCAAAAACCATTTATGTTGGAACAGGAGAGAGCAATATGCGGAACTCTGTTTCTATTGGTGATGGTATGTACAAATCAACCGATGGTGGTGATAACTGGGTAAAGATTGGATTAGACAGTACAGAACATATTTCAAAAGTGATGGTTGATCCCAATAATTCAAATATTATTTATGTATCAGCTCCCGGCCCCTTATGGAGCAACAGTACACACCGTGGTTTATATAAATCAACAGATGCCGGTAAAACATGGGAAAAGATTTTATACATCAGTGATAAAGCAGGTGTGGCTGATTTGGAAATGGATCCCACCAATACCAATATTTTATATGCCACCACATGGGAGTTTCGCCGCCTGCCTTATGCATTTAACAGCGGTGGCGCCGGCAGTGGTATTTATAAAAGTTATGATGGCGGTAAAACATGGAAAGAACTTTCAAATGGCCTCCCCAAAAAACCTTTTGGAAGAGTAGCATTGGCATTGGCTCCATCAGCATCGCAAAATTTACTGGCGATTGTTGAGAGTGAAAACACAGGGTTGTATATATCCAGTGATAGCGGCAATACATGGAAGGAACAAAGCGCTACAGAAAACATCCGCTCAAGACCTTTTTATTTTTCAACGCTTGAAGTAGATCCAAAAGATCCCAAACGTGTTTATCGCCCTGCATTTTCATTTGCTTACTCAGTGGATGGTGGCTACTCTTATGCAGAAGCAAGCAATGAAGGCGGATGGGTGCACAGTGATTGTCATGCATTATGGATCAATCCTGTTAACACAAATATTCTTTACCTGGGAACCGATGGTGGAGTTTATTTTAGTTTAGACCGTGGCGCCACCTGGAAATTTTGTAACAATTTACCTGTTGGTCAGTTTTATCATGTTAAAGCAGATAATGAACAACCATACAAAATTTATGGCGGCCTGCAGGATAATGGTAGCTGGTATGCACCCAGTGCTGTGCCGGGCGGAGTATTAAATGGCGACTGGAAAGCTATTTATGGTGGCGATGGTTTTTGGGTGCAGCCCGATCCGTTTGACCCCAGCATTACTTATGCAGAATACCAGGGTGGTAATATGAGCCGCATCAATATTAAGAACGGAACCAGTGTTACCATTCAGCCGCAGGCTTCTGCAGGTGATGAAAAACTGCGTTATAACTGGAACACACCCATTGTTATTGGCGCCAATAACAAAAAAAATATTTACACCGGCGCCCAGTACTTATATAAGAGCACAGACCGTGGCAGCAACTGGACTAAAATTTCTACCGATCTCACTACCAATGATAAGAAAAAACAGGAGCAGGAAAAAAGCGGCGGTTTAAGCGCTGATGTTACAAGTGCTGAAAATCATTGTACCATTTTTACCATTGCAGAAAGCCCGCTGGATGAAAATATAATTTGGGTGGGAACCGATGATGGTAATTTACAACTCACAATGGATGGTGGTAAAACATGGGCCAATGTATCGGCCAACTGTGCTGCAGCAGGTATTGCCAAACAGGCATGGGTGAGCAGCATTGAACCAAGTATGTTTGATAAGAATGTAGTATATGCCACATTTGAAAATCATATGTATGGCGATCATGCAACTTACGCAGCAGTGAGTGCAGATATGGGCAAAACATGGAAGAAGTTTGAGAGTAAAGAGTTTACCGGATTTGCACATAAGATTAAAGAGGATATCGTCAATAAAAATTTATTGTTCCTTGGTACGGAGATGGGATTATTTGCAAGTGTAAATGGCGGTGCAGACTGGTTCCGTATGAAAAACAATATTCCCTGGTATGCACTGGTGCGTGATATACAAATTCAGCCGCAAACAAATGATTTGATACTGGCCACTCATGGGCGCAGCATTATTGTGGTTGAAAACATTGCACCCATGCGCAGCATTACGCCTGATGTGGCGGGTAAAGAAGCAATACTGCTCAATGATAAACCCATTACCCTTTCAATGGGTAAATACAATGGCGGCTTCCCCAACTCTGCCGGCGATTGGAATGGCGGTGTTTTATCAGGTGGCATTACACCTATTCAGTATTATTTAAAAGACAGACCGAATTCCATTACCATGGAAGTATTTGATAAAGAAGGCAAGCTGGTGCAGAAATTAGTTCCCTCTAACAGAAAGGGGTACAATAAAGTATTCTGGAACCAGCGTGGCATTCCGCCCAAAACAGCAAAGGGTGGTAATCAAATGGACTTTGTCGCCTTTCTTTCACCACAGGTATTGCCGGGTGATTATACTGTGAAGATGAAAGTAAATGGTAAAGAATATACACAAACCATTAAAGTGGTGCATGATGAAACCAATAAAGATTTCACGCTCAAAGACCGTGAACAGCAGCACAAAACCGGTATGCAGATTTTTGCCATGCATGAACGTTTGGCCAAACTGGTTGACAGCATCAATACCACACAGGCATTGCTGAAAAAGAATATTGATTCCACTAAAAATGCAAAAACAAAGAAACTGCTGCAGGAGTACTGGGATAAACTGGAAACACTGCGTTTAACACTGGTGCCGCCTATTATGAAAGGTACCGGTGATTTAAAACGTCTGCGCAATGATATCAGTGATGTGTATGCAGCCGTTGTAAACCAGGAAGCGCCACCCAGCAACCTGCAATTACAGCGTGTGGATATGCTTACCAAAGAAATTGAAAAAGCAGAACAGCAAAACAATTTGCTCAAACAGCAGTTTGAAAAGAAAGCGATGGATGCCATTCAAAAAGAAATGCAAAAGCATCCAACGGTGAATGTGCCGGAAAAGAAATAAAAGGATGCATTAATCGTTTAACCTCGGCTTTTATTGGCGGAGGTTTTTTATTTTATTGTTTCAGAGTTTAAATGATAAATATCAGCAGGCTTGAAGTAGAAATCAGGAATGCCTCTTTGCAAAAAGAGTGTATAACGGATTGAAACTAAAATCCCGGAAAGAAGTATGCAACATCACCATTGCCCAGCCAAATATTTCAATTCTTCTCCCCGGGGCAATCCCTTTCTTTTACCGTATATCAAATTCAAATAAACAGTTGATGGGGTTTCCTGTTTCCTTTCGTACATTCAGCCTCCAAAACAAAAATCAGCCATGAAATGAGGTACAAAAAAAGTTGATTTAGATTACGTAAACAATCAACTTTTTTTGTGACGAATTCTATGTGGCCAACTTCAAATAAAAGATAATCACATGAGAAAATTTGTATTGCTTGCTGTTGCATGTACAGTAACAGTTATTTCATTTGCACAAAAAAAGAATCAACCCCCTCAACCCGCACCATCGTTTAATGAAGAACAGGTGTATGGTAAACTTAAGTACCGTTCCATCGGCCCTTACCGTGGCGGAAGAAGTGGCGCCGTAACCGGCAGTTATAAAAACAAAACTACTTTTTATATGGGCGCCACAGGTGGTGGCGTTTGGAAAACAAGTGATGGGGGCAGTAACTGGAAAAATATTTCAGATAAATATTTTGGAAGCAGCATTGGTGCCGTAGCTGTTGCGCCGGGTGATGAAAGTGTGATTTATGTGGGCGAAGGTGAAAACACCATGCGTGGTAATGTAAGCGAAGGTCTTGGTGGTATGTGGCGCAGCGATGATGGTGGCCGCAGTTGGAAAAATCTTGGATTGAAAGATGCACGCCATATTGTTCGCATTATCATTCATCCAAAAAACCCGGATGTGGTTACGGTTGCAGTGATGGGTCATTTGTTTGGTCCCAATGATGAGCGGGGTGTTTATAAAACAACAGATGGGGGTAAAAACTGGAAACGAGTTTTGTTTGTAAACAATCAAACAGGTTGCAGTGATTTGGTTGCTGAACCCGGCAATCCCAATACATTATACGCAGGTATGTGGCGGTTGATTCGCACGCCTTACAGTTTGGAAAGTGGTGGCGAAGGAAGCGGTTTGTATAAATCAACAGATGGTGGTGATACATGGACCAATGTTTCAGCAATGAAAGGTTTACCCAAAGGCACATGGGGCATTGTGGGTGTTGCGTTTGCACCCAGTAATACAGAACGCATTTATGCTATCATCGAAAATGCCAATGGTGGTTTGTTCCGCAGTGATGATGCCGGTGAAACATGGCAACTCATGAGCAGCGATAACAATATTCGCCAGCGTGCATGGTATTACACCAAAGTGTTTGTGGATCCAAAGAACCCGGATGTGGTGTATTGCCCCAATGTAAATTTTATGAAGAGCCGTGATGGTGGCCGCACATTCCAGGTAGGTGCAAGAACACCGCATGGCGATCATCATGATCTCTGGATTGATCCGGAAAATGGTGATCGTATGATTGTGGCTGATGACGGTGGCGCACAGGTGAGCTTTGATGGCGGTAACAACTGGAGCACATACATGAACCAGCCAACAGCACAGTTTTACAGAGTAAGTACAGATAACAGTTTTCCTTACCGCATTCTTGGTGCACAGCAGGATAACTCAACCGTTCGTATTAAAAGCAGAACAAATGGCATGGGCATTACTGAACAGGATTGGGAAAGTACTGCAGGTGCAGAGAGTGGTTATGTAGTGGCTGATCCTAACAATCCTGATATTGTTTATGGTGGTAACTATGGTGGTTATCTTTCACGTCTTGATCACCGCACCGGTGAAAACAGAGCCATCAATGTGTGGCCTGATAACCCAATGGGTGCTGGCGCTGATGTGCAGCGGTATCGCTTTCAATGGAACTTCCCCATTTTCTTTTCACCGCACAATCCTAAAAAATTATACACTGCAGGCAATGTATTGTTTGCAACAGAAGATGAAGGAAAAACATGGACGGCGTTGAGCGGCGATTTAACGACCAATGATAAAAGCAAACAAAAATCAAGCGGTGGACCCATTACACAGGATAATACTTCAGTGGAATATTATTGTACCATTTTTACGGCAACAGAAAGCTGGATTGAAAAAGATTTGTTATGGACGGGCAGTGATGATGGTTTGATACATGTAAGTAAAGATGGCGGAAAGAACTGGGAGAATGTAACACCGAAAGATGTGACGCAATGGATGATGTGGAATTGTGTGGAAGCAGATCCGTTTAAAAAAGGTACTGCTTATTTTGTGGGTACAAGATACAAGGTAGATGATTACACACCTTATATCTACAAAACAGAAGATTATGGTAAAACATGGAAACTCATAACCAACGGCATCAGTAAAATGCATTTTACAAGAGCATTGCGTGCCGATCATAAGCGTGCAGGTTTATTGTATGCAGGTACTGAGTTTGGAATGTATATTTCTTTTGATGAAGGCGCTACATGGAAATCATTTCAATTAAACATGCCTGTTGTTCCCATTACAGATATGACTATCAAAGAAAATGATCTCATCATTGCAACACAGGGCCGCAGTTTTTATGTGCTGGATGATTTAAGTGTGCTGCAACAGGTAAAACCCGAAGTGGCTGCAAAGAACCTGCATGTGTTTGATGTAAACCCAGCATACCGTGTGCAGGCAAGTCAGTTCTCACGGTTTTTTGGTGCACCCCGTAATGTGGGAGCTAATCCACCAGCCGGTGTGGTGATCAACTATCATGCACTGAATGTAACCGACAGCACCAAAGCATCTATCACCATCATGGATAAAAACAAAAAAGTAATTAAAACATTTGTAACGGATGCCAAAGAAAATAAACTGGAAGTAAGTAAAGGTTTGAACCAGTTTAACTGGGATTTGAATTATCCGCCTGCTGAATCAACTGAAGGAATGATTTTATGGACAGGTACGCCCGGCGCCATCACTGCTGCTCCCGGCAATTATTTTGCAAAAGTAAAAGTGGGAACAGATTCTGCAGAAGTTCCGTTTACTGTTGTGGCTGATCCCAACTATAAAATTTCACAGGCTGATTATGAAGAGCAGTTTAATTTCTTAATGACCATCCAAACCAAGTTCAACGAAATACAAAAAGGTATTAAAGACATCCGTGCATTGCGTACACAAATCAATGAGTTTGTTGCAAGGCAGGGTAAAGATTGTCCTAAAGAAGTGAAAGACATGGCCACTGCTATTAACAAAGAACTCACAGCCATTGAAGAAACCTTGTATCAAACAAAATCCAAGAGCGGACAGGATCCCTTAAACTTCCCCATCCGTATCAATGATAAAATGAGTGGTTTGTTTGATGTGGTGAACAGCGGTATTGCAGCCCCCGGCAAACAATCAAAAGATTTTTACACAGAGCTGAGCGGACAGGCTGATGCACAACTGAATAAATTGAAGAAGATTGTAAGTGAGGATGTGCCGAAGTTGAATCAGTTAATAAGAGAGAAGAGTTTGAATGTGATAGGGGTGAAGTAAAGAAGCACACATAAAGGCGGCACCTTTTGTATTTCAAGGTGTTGTCTTTATGTGTGCATTTAAAGAAAGATATTATCATTTTGCAGGCTGTTAAATCCGAAAGACATCACCTTTTTGTAAAGGTGCCGTCTTTCGGATTTGTATTTTTAAAAATTCATCTGTATTTTTCTTTCATGAGTGTAAATGAAAAATACCATGCAGTTTTTAAACCGGGTGAATGTTATCATGTTTACAATTGCACCAACAATGGCGAAAAGCTTTTTCGTTCCAATGAAAATTATTACTTCTTTTTAAAAAAATACGGTCACTATATGCAGCCTTT
Organism: Chitinophagaceae bacterium; assembly: GCA_019747705.1. Taxonomy (GTDB): domain Bacteria; phylum Bacteroidota; class Bacteroidia; order Chitinophagales; family Chitinophagaceae; genus Lacibacter. The sequence continues at coordinate 23,910 of JAIEQM010000045.1, forward strand.
TGCTGAAACCTTTGCTTACAACCTGTTGCCCAATCATTTTCATACAGTGTGCAGGTTGCGTTCGGCAGAAACTATTCAGCAATACCTTGCCTGTATTAAGCAAGAAAACCTCCTGAAAGCCGAACTTGCATTTTTAGAGAACACTGAATTGTATTTTGACAATTTAATAGAATCACAGTTTCACCGCTTCTTCACTTCATACTCTATGTCGTTCAACAAAATGTACAGTCGCAAAGGAAATTTATTTCATCGTGCTTTTAAACGTGTTCATATTGCTGATGAAAAGCAGTTGTTTCACACAGTTATCTATGTGCATGCCAATGCCGTAAAACATAAGATAGTAAAACAGTTAGAAGGCTACCCGTTTACTTCTTACCACAGTTATTTATCAGACGCTGCATCTTTGCTTTCAAGAGAAGAAATCTTTAATTTATTTGGTGGAAAAGAAGCCTTTGTCAGGATGCATAAAGAACAAACAGATTATTATTACAAAGACCCGGGATTTGACGATGAATAAATAAAATCTTAAAAAGGCCACACCTTCTGTATTTTAAAGTGTTAGAAAAATGATTTCTTAAATGTTTCAGTTGAATAACGTTAACAATTTTTGGAAGGATACTGTATTTATTGGTCCATCAAGTCTGGTCGAAAGACAACACCTTTTTCAAAAGGTGTCGCCTTTCTCCATCCGCACCATCACAAATTCAACCAATACTGAAACTTCAGCACTACACCCCTGTTCTTGTTTCTAAACAACGGGTCAGTAAAATAATTATCAGTATAAACGGTAAACAAGTCACTCATGGGTTTAAACCGCCATTGAAAACGGCTGTTGATATTGAAATTGTTGTTCTGTGTATTGAGCTGCAGAAACGTTGTCCAGAAAACAGAAGTGGAAAAATTAATTTCAAAACGTGGTGAAACCAAAAACAAAGTAGTGCTGGCATAAGGCTGCGGAAACTGCAAACGGTTATACTCCGCATTTACTGAAAAATTACCCCAGGGCTGTACACGGTACACAGCTCTTGCACTTAACTGCAGCAACATGCCATTGTAAAAACTACCGTAACGCACACCACCTTCACCGGCAAATGTTTTTCTTCCGTCTGTTTCATAATTCAGTTCTGCCTGTGTATAGCGGTAACGGCCCACCGGAAATGGTGCACCTGCTGTTCCAAAACGAAACGGAAACAGCAAATCAATTTCCCAGTTATCCAGATTACAATTGAAGCTGCCTGTATTCTTCAATCCCATTTCATAACCCAGTGAATTGAAGCGTTCATTAAAACTGCCGTTCGGATTCCATACAATGAAGGTTTCCAGGTTGATACTGTGCTGATTCACCTTTCCATTTTTAGGATACAACACATATTCCACTTGATGATAAACCGAATGATAACCCAATCGTACAGTGGTATCTCTTACCGCATCATAATTTTCGATACGCTGCAAAAATCCCATATCAGCATAAAAATTAGTGCCGATAGAACCCACATCAACAACAGTATTAAAAGAGCGGCCGGAGTAAGCACCGCCTGCATTCCAGTAAACATTGTTGCCTGTTATTCCCGGCTTCCATGAATGATGAAAACCGCTCCATCCCTGCCACAGGCCGGGCTTGTCAGCAAAGTTGAGCTCCACGCCGGCATTCCGTCCGTATTTATTCAATGGATCTTTGGCAATTTCTTCATCCGTCATAAACGAACTGCGGTTATGAAAATAAGCGTTCACTAAGGAACAGTCCAGTACCCGTTGATTGATGGCAATGCTTGAATAATTAGTGGGTGTATAGTTATCCGTTCTTCCTGTTTGCATGTTAAGCAAACCGATTCTTGTTTTTTTGGTGAGATTACCGCTCAACCTTGCACCGCCAATGATGGGAATGGGTTGTGCATTTTTGTCCAAACCAATTCTTCTTGAAAAATAAGAACGGATAGGAGGGATGCCAAAAGAAGAAAACACATCATCATTTTCCAAAAAGAAATTTCTACGCTCCGGGAAAAAAATACTGAAGCGTGTAAGATTGGTTACCTGTCTGTCCACCTCTACCTGCGAAAAATCAGGATTGGCAGTTAAATCAAGATTTAAAGAAGGCGTAACAGCTATTTTAGCATCAAAGCCTGCATTCACACTGCTTTGCAGTTTTCCATCTGTTTGATTATTGATGCTGTTATTGCTGATAGCATAGGGAATAAAAGAAATGTTGGTACCGGGTGGCGGCGGATCATCATCCCATACTAACGTTCCCGTATAGCCCAGGTCTTTAAAATCAAAATTGGCCGTCATGCGTGTCCATGTACTGTATTCATTTTGTTTTACATCGGAGCGGAAAAACTGGATGCCCCCGGGTTTTTTTCCCTTCCTGGTAGCGTAATGTTTTAAAGGGGATAGCTATTTCCACCGCCCAGTAACTGGCATAGAGTTTTGTTTTGGAAAACCATTTATTATCCCAGCTCAGGTTAAAATCTTCTGTGCTGCTGAAGATGAGGTCTTCACTCTGCACATTGTAGGCATTTACCTGGAACATAAAACCATTGGTACGCTGGTTTACAGGATCCATGATAATGGTGATGGCATCATTATCAAAAAAACGACTGTCTCTCCGCAGGGTTTGAATTACATGATAGCTGGTGTCGTAAGCAATAACACCGATGTAAATATTTTTATCATCATAGGTCATCCGCACTTCTGTTTGGCGGTGGGCATAGGCCGTATCAATCGGCCATTTTTGCCAGAAGCCTGTAGCCACATTGTTGCTTTTCCAAACGGTTTCATTCAGTTCACCATCTACTTTAATCTGTTCATTTGTTTTTTTATATGCAGCCGGTAGGTGTCCTGGTGTTGGGTACCATCAATAATAGTTTGTGCAGCAACTTTACCTGTGCAAATGCAAATCAGAAGGAAAATAAATAAGTGAACTTTCATACCGTTTCAATCCAAGGCCGCAAATTGCTGTGTTTTTTCTGAAATACCTGTTATTTTTTGATGAAAGGCTTATGAAACCGGAAGCAGGTTCAGTTGCGTTATTCCTCCAGCAAATCCGGTCTCCGTTCTTTGGTACGCTGCACCGCCTGCTCATAGCGCCATTCTTCAATCTTTTTTAAATCACCGCTTAATAAAATATCAGGAATTTTTAAGTCACGGAATTCAGCAGGCCTGGTATAAACAGGAGGAGCTAATAAATTATCCTGGAAAGAATCCGTAAGTGCAGAAGTTTCATCATTGAGCACACCGGGTATTAAGCGGCCGATGGTATCAACCAGCACAGCAGCACCCAGCTCACCGCCGCTCAATACATAATCACCAATCGAAATTTCTTTGGTAACATACAATTGCCTTATGCGTTCATCAATGCCTTTGTAATGCCCGCAGATCATCAATATATTTTCTTTGAGTGAAAGTTGATTGGCCATTTTTTGATGCAGCCGTTCACCATCAGGTGTGAGATAAATAATTTCATCAAACTTTTTTTCCTGCTGCAGTTCATCAATGGCTTTGGCCAATGGTTCGCACATCATTACCATACCTGCACCACCGCCGTACTGATAATCATCCACCTGCCCATATTCATTCACCGCCCATTTGCGGAGATGATGAACAGTCACGGTGAGCAATCCTTTTTCCTGTGCCCGTTTCATGATGGAATGATTGAGCGGGCTTTCTAAGAGTTCAGGAACAACAGAGATGATGTGAATGTGCATAGGTTGCAAAGATAATTATTCAATCCTCCATAAACCCATCCAAATCTCTCCGCTCTTTTTTGGTAGGTCTTCCTACTTTACTCAGGCGTTTGCCGGTGTGAAAAGAGGAAGCAATAAACTGTACACGCTCCAGTTCTTCTGCCGGAGTAATATCTATATAATATTTAATGGCTTCGCTGTATTGTACCCGTTTTTCCAAAAGGCCGGTTACTTTAATGCGCCAGCGTTTGGCTTCAGTTTTTACTTCATATTCATCACCAATGCTCACCTGTTTCGATGCTTTGCAGGCATCGCCATTGTATTTTACCCTGCCCTTATCACAAGCATCGCCTGCCTGGCTGCGGGTTTTAAAAAGCCGGATGGCCCAAAGGTATTTGTCCAAACGAAGTTTTTCTTTTCCTTCCATAATAACTGCAAATTACAAGTTTGGATTTGATTATATTCGGTCACAAAATGTTTGAAATATGAAACATCTCTTTTTTGGAATTTGTTTTTTGATTCTTGGGTTTTTTTCAAATGCTCAGTTTAAAGCAGATAAAATTAAATGGGCAAACGATGGTAACGGTATTTATGAAAACGATAATGGCCCCATTGTAAAAAACAATTTGAAAACAGGGCAACAAACAGTTTTGATTTCAAAAGATGGTTTAAAACAAAATGGAAAAGCAGTTGATGTGAAGGATTTTGCAGTTAGCAGCAACGAACAACTCATTTTAATTTTCACCAATACAGCACGTGTGTGGCGATACAATACAAAAGGCGATTACTGGTTGTATAATGTTGTTACAAAATCAATGAAACAGATCGGCAGGTTAAGACCTGCACAAAGTTTACTGTATGCAAAACTTTCGCCCGGTGGTAAGCAGGTAGCCTATGTTTCGCAAAACAATATTTATGTGGAAGATATTGCAACAGGAGCAGCCAGGGCAATTACATCAACCAGCAACACACCCAAGCTCATCAACGGAACATTTGATTGGGTGTACGAAGAAGAGTTTGGCTGCCGTGATGGTTTCCGCTGGAGTGCCGATGGCAAACGTATTGCTTACTGGCAGGTGGATGCCAATAAAATCCGGGATTATTATATGCTCAATACAACCGACAGTAATTATTCAAAAGTCATCCCGGTTGAATATCCGAAAGTGGGGGAGCAACCATCACCCGTAAAAATTGGAGTGGTAACTGTTAAGAGTGGTGAAACAAAATGGATGGATATTCCCGGCGACCCTGCCAATAACTATTTACCACGCATGGAATGGAGTGGCGCCGATGAATTAATTGTGCAGCAACTCAACCGCAAACAGAATGAAAGCACTTTGTATTTCTGTAACGCAACAACAGGAACTGCCAAAGAGTTTTATAAAGAAACAGACAATGCATGGATTGATATTAAGAGCCGGTGGAATGATGATGACCCACGTGGCTGGGAATTTTTAAATGGAGGCAAAGAATTTTTATGGGTGAGTGAAAAAGATGGATGGCGGCATATTTACAAAGTGGCACGTGATGGTAAAGAAACATTGCTTACCATTGGTAATTATGATATTGAAACCATTAATGCGTGGGATGAAGCTGCCAATGAAGTTTATTTTATTGCTTCGCCTGAGAACGCTATTCAGCGTTATCTCTACAAAGTAAAAATGGATGGCAAAAGCAAAGCAGAGCGTGTAACACCTGAAAATTATACCGGTACCAATACGTACAGTGTTTCGCCCAATGCCAAATATGCCATGCAGGAATTTACAGGCAGGGTATTCATGCCCATGTCGCAAATGATTGCATTGCCATCACACAAACCTGTTGCAGGTGATGATGTGCTCATGGCATCAAAACCTGCAAAACGTGATAACCTGGAATTCTTTACCATTACTACAGAAGATGGCATTACCATGGATGGCTGGATGACCAAACCACTAAATTTTGACAGCACCAAAAAATATCCCGTTGTGCTCTATGTGTACAGCGAACCTGCTGCCACAACAGTAGAGGATAATTTTTACGCCGGTAATAATTTTTTGTATGCTGGTGATATGAATAAAGACGGTTATTTCTATGTGTCTTTCAACAGTCGTGGCACACCTACGTTAAAAGGTGCTGCATGGCGCAAGAGTATTTACAAACAAATTGGCCGCATCAACATACGTGACCAGGCAATGGGTATGAAAAAATTACTGGAGCAAAATAAAAACTTAGATGCATCACGTGTGGCCTGCTGGGGATGGAGCGGTGGTGGCTCTACCACTTTGCATCTGTTATTTCAATATCCTGAAATTTTTAAAACAGGCATTTCCATTGCTGCAGTAGGCAATCAATTGTTTTATGATAATATTTACCAGGAGCGTTATATGGGTTTGCCGCAGGAGAATAAAGAAGATTTCATCAAAGGCTCACCCATTACTTATGCAAAAAATTTAAAAGGTAACTTATTGTACATACACGGCACAGGTGATGATAATGTGCATTACAGCAATGCAGAAGTTTTAATAAATGAATTGATTAAATATGGCAAGCTCTTTCAGTTTATGCCTTACCCCAACCGTACACACAGCATTAGTGAAGGGCCGGGCACATTTCAGCATTTGATGAAATTGTACACTGCGTTTTTGAAAGAGAAATGTCCGCCGGGCGGAAGATGAGGAAATGAGAACGAATGGATAAGATTTTAAGATGAGGTGCAACAGGCAGTTAGAGTTTGCAGTAATACCATTTAGACTTTTAACTTATACCAATGCGAAGCATTTATTCCTCTGCGACCTCTGCTTCTCAGCGTGCAAAAACGAAATCACGCCCGTCCGAACGATTCATTCGGGCGGGCAGAGGGAGGGAGAACGCAGCGTAAATGACAATGAAATTGTCATTTAGAAGAAAGTCTGATTTAAACGTCCAAAGGGTATAACATCTGTCAGCAATCCTGTACATGTTTTAATTCTAAAATCGCTGCTTGCGGTTGTAATTATAAAAGACTGGCATGAACAACCATGAACCATTGCTGCAACAGCTTTTTGCTTTACGAAGAAAGTTTAGAAAAGTAGAAACTGCTGAAAAAATAAAATTGCTCAACAGTATTCATCTTGCTTCTTTGAAAAGTAAAAAAGCTTTTCAATTGTATGCAGATATATTGTTATTTCTCATTGCTTATCCTGATAACAAAGCTGTTTACACAAAAGCAAATCAACTGCTGCAGCAATTACATGCATATTTGCAAACCAACGAAAAACGCCAATACAGTTTGTACAATACTGGCATCACTGGTACAGCCGTTTGTGCAGCTTTTGGTTTTGAAATGGTGAAATGGTTGCGCCAACAATATCCTGACAACATCCGCATTGTTTCTTTTGAAGCCGATGATGCACAACTGCAGTCCATCATTTGTTCTTTGATGAGCAAACTGGAATCAGAAATTTTACAGGACTCTTATTTTACATGGAAAGAATGGATCGAACAAACATTGCATCCAGGTGAAACATTACTTGATGGATTGATTGCCATCTTTGACAACAACAGCACCCGCCCGGAAGTAAAAGATGAATTGTGGAGTGCAATGGGTGTAAATGTGGAAATCATTTTTACAGAACATAGTGTGCTGAGCAAATCATTAACCGTTCCGTATTATCACCGCAACTTAATACGTACACAGGAAGAAACAAGCATTGGTGTGAAATCTGTAAAACAAAAACTCACTTCAACAGAAGCACAGCAAATTGTTGATTGCAGCAGAATGATTCTTGTTCGTCACCTGCGGGAGATAGACCCCATCAGTTTTGCAGATATCAAACTCGTTTCATATTATCAACTGCCAAGAGGCTTCAGCATTGCATTACTTGAAATGACTGCAGAACGTCGTCATCCCATTGACAGTTATATCGGCTATACGGTTTTTAAAAACGGTTTGCCTGTTGCCTATGCAGGCTCCTGGTTGTTGTTTGATAGTGCACGCATCGGTCTCAATGTATTTCCTTCTTACCGTGGTGGTGAATCACAATATATTTTTCAGCAGGTGCTGGATGTACATGCACAGGTGTACCGTTTAAAACGTTTTACCGTTGACCCTTATCAAATTGGAAATAAAAACAGTGATGGTATTCAGTCGGGCGCTTTTTGGATTTATTACCGTGCAGGTTTCCGTCCCGTACTTCCTGCATTAGCAGCGCTTGCAAACGCTGAAGCAGAAAAAATAAAAACCATTCCCGGTTACCGAAGCCCTGCAGGTATTTTAAAAAAACTGGCGGCCAATAAACTCGAACTCGTACTGCAAAAAAAAGCCGTTTGTTTTGATGCCAATGATTTAAGCCTTGCTTATGCTTCGCTTCTTAAAAACAATTATCATAGCAACCGCAAAAAGTTTGAACAGAACAAAGCAAAGCAACTTGCTGCTCTGCTCAATATAAAAAACAGTGAAGAATCCACTATGAACTTTATGCTGCAGAACTGGGCGCTCCTTTTGATGCCACATGCAACCGCACTCATAAATAACCGTGCATTGCAGCAGCAATTAAAACAACTCCTCACGCTCAAAGCCACCGGAAGTGAAGCAGCTTATCATCAGTTGTTACAAAAGGCAAATGAATTGAGGGATATAATGGAGAAGATTGTGATTAATTGAGCATAGTATTTTTTTTTGTCACTTTTTTTGCTTCTCCCCCGAAGATGCTTCGCTCATCGGGGCAGGCAACAGTAACCAAAAAAGGAGCCCGATTTCGAATGACAGCCCGGAATCGGCTGGTACCTTGATTTGGCTATGTACTACTGTAGTTAATTACTGTTGAACATTGTTGAACATCCTATGTGTAGCATAAAGATGAAAGTGGCTGTCATTCCGAGGCACGAGGAAACCGCTGGGTTGTTGATTGTTGCAGGCACAAGAAGCTTAGCTCATGGCCTGGGCATCATTATTGCGTCATTACGGGAATTACAGATAAACATCATTCAACATCCTCTGTACAGCATATTATCATTATAACAGAATATACTGTTAATACGCTGTTTAAATATTTTACGAAAATGAAGAAGGGAGCACGCCGTGGTTGTGTGTCCCACCAACCACTGCTTAATACTTTTTATTTCACACATCATCTTCTTTAACAACCTCAGCATTTATAACGCCTCGCTTTTTTTCTTTTGAAATAGAAACAGTAGCAACACTACTATCAACCAAACTGCAGAAAAAGCCGGCAAACCGTTGAGATTGGCCTGTACATCTTCAGGATCATAACGACCGTGAATACGCACTCTGAAAAAGCGGTTGGAATATTCCTGCGCCTTTTCAATACCTGCACCAAAAAGAAAGAGCAATACAAAAACCAACACATGTTTCAGCAGGTTTCTTTTTACAAACAACAGGTTAAAAAAAGCAGCGGCTAAAAAATAAAACAGGCTGTGCAGTTCTTTATCAATATGCCTGAATACGGATGGCAGTTTGAGCATAAACCCGGCTATTGCAGCAGTAATGTATACAAAAGCAAGCAGGAATTTAACTGTGGGAGAGAGCAGTGGTTTCATCAGCGGAAAGATACAGCAGAATCTTTGCGTTTTTTATTTTTAGCTTCTCGGTTGGTGTCTTCACCTACCGAAACGAGATAGATAGGAGTGTTTTGTGAGGAAACAACAACTAAGAAAAATTCTTACTTATATCCCCAATAGAGCGCTGTTAATGCTATTGTATCAAATATTGCATGACAGAATATACCGTACCATAAATTTCGTTTGTGTACAAGTATGAGGACATGGTAACAGGAGCCCGCTATAAGTGCATTGATCACACCGTCATATCCCAGTTGAAAGTGGTACAGTGCAAACACAACATTTGTAAACAGGAAACTAATGGGCAGTTTTGCTTTTCCCGGTACTAATTTTTCTACACAGGTAAAAATGAAGCCATGAAAAACGATTTCCTCATACAAGCCGCCAACCAGCCAGCCCATCAGTACAAGAAATAAATAAAAAGCAGTATTCCCTTTTAGTTGTTCATAGAAATCAATCCTGCTTTCCGGAAGGTGAACGGCATATTTCAAAAGCGGGAAAAATACAAACACCATAAACAAAAAAAGCAGCAAGCCGGTTATGGCGCCAATTAAAAAAGACTTCCAGCTCACTGTCTTAAAGTCAAATCCAATGGATTGGAAGTTCTCTTTGTTGAATTTTAAATAGAGCCAGATAAATAAAAGAACGGGAATTACATAACCAAACGGGAATGGTATAATGCCGGTATGCGGTACAATGGTTACAATGCCAATTGCAAGTATCGTTAAAACAAAAGATTTGAATGTTGTAAGCATTTGTATTTAAAAGAATAGAAGGCCTGACTTTTTTTGCCCTGCAATTCTATTTGGTTTTTTGGTAGTTCAGGAAACTTTCAAGAAGACGCTCTGCCAATTTCAGCGAACACATAAATATACACATCATGAGCCGTTGCTCAAATTTTCAATTGATTGAAAATGTTTCAATGCTTCATGCGGTTTTGAATTCCTTGATGGTGATAATGCCAAACCAAGAGCAAAAAAATTTACCCGGTGGTTCCTTCGTTGCACTCAGGATGACAGCTTTATTTGGCTTTGTACAAAAGTTGATTTTTTAATTCACTGTTCAACAGAGTTGTCATTCCGAGGAACGAGGAAACCGCTGGGAAAGGAATTAATATTTTTTTTGCCCTTGTTGGTGTTGCTTCACCAACAAGGGATTCGATTTTACTCTTCTGTGCTTGTGCAGTTGGTGGAGCAACACACAACTGCGGCAAGCTTTGAGCAACGCTGTGCTTTCTGAACCGGTGTTGAACTATGGAACACCAGCAAAGGCAGCAAAAAAATTTACCCGGTGGTTCCTTCGTTGCACTCAGGATGACAGCTTTATTTGGCTTTGTACAAAAGTTGATT
>JAIEQM010000072.1 GCA_019747705.1 Chitinophagaceae bacterium
CTAAATTAGATTGGCGGGGGTGTGGCATAATATTTTTTTTCAAAGTTACTCTTAGCACCTCAAAAGATTAATTAGCCCATTTCTTTCGAAAAAAAATTTCTAACCCTCATAATTTTATTTTCCAAGCACTTTAACTCCTCAAAACAAAAGGGCAAGCTACCTGTAAAAGGCCCTTTCAAACTAACTTTTACAGCGCCGAATCCGAAAAGCGATATAGAGTAGGAAATAACTTAAACCATTTTTTTATGAGAACATTTAGAAAAACATTTCTAAACCTTGCTTTATTTGCAGGATGCCTTTTTTTGATGTCAAGCACTGAACCTGAATCTGTTGATTCTCCTTCAGGCGGTCGCACATTTTGGGGATGGGGCTCAATGGGATGCGCTCCAACTGGAGGAAATGCACCAAGTACCGAACTGACTTGTAGACAATGTTTTTACATTTTTTGGGTTGGCGTGGATTGTAGAACTTGCATAAATTACGCAGGTTCATCCTCAAATACAGAATGTAGAAACAATTAATTACTTAAGAGGACTGAAAAACAGTCCTCTTAATTTATAAAAACTAAATAAATGATTTTTAAGCTTATTTCTGGAGTTTTTTTTCTCTTATTGATTTCATGTATTGGTATTCAAATAGGCAATGCACAATCAAAAAAGTGTGCGTTTGTTTTAGATGCAAAGACAAACCAACCAGTTCCTTTCGCCACTGTTGTTTCCAAAGGCTTTGGTACTTTTACTGATAGCACTGGCATTTTTTACACAAATGAAAACGTCTCGGACACATTCACTATTTCATCAATCGGATACAAAGAACAAAATTTTGTTTTTTCTGAATCTCTTAAGTGTGATACTATTTATCTTGAGTCGAACCCTCTTACATTATCTAACATTGTAATTGGTAAATATTCTTGGCTGTTAAACTCGTTTGTAGATCAGATAGGGATGAAAAATGTTAAAGAAACCAAACATTCGACAAATGTTATTGAAGGTGTTACAATAATAAAATACTTTCCACACCCTGACACAGCGAAGGATTTCATCATTTCCAGCTTTTCAATTAGAGTGAGTCAAAAGTCGCCTATTTATAAACCGAGAAAAGTTAGAGTTAAAATTTTTGCACCAGATATTAATAAGAAACCTGGAGTTGACATCATACAAACGAATGAAATTATTACAATTTATAAACCAACATCAGATTATGTTGAAATGGATTTAAATAAGTATCATGTAGTTGCGCCTAAAGATGGTTACTTTATTGGCTTAGAATTTCTTACGCCAAAAATTGATGAATCTGACGCCGGCTCGTTTTCTCTTCCTGGAAAAATTACAAAAGAATTTGAAAATGGCGAAGTATTTATAAGATACTATACGAATGTATTTAGGTCTTTTACGTTCTCTGCTTCGCAAAAAGTTAATGTGTTTTTCAATACGAGGTTATATGAGTATAAATAAATCATCTTTTCTCTGGCGAAATAAATTAACGATTATTCTGACTATTGCTTTTGCAGGGCTTTTAATAAACTACTATTATAAAAAACGAAACATTTATTTAACAACTGAAAATCTGAAAAAAACAGAATTATCTTGGGTTGTTGACTCTACAATTAGTTTGCAACTAAACAAAAACGATGTAAAGACTTTTAAAATAGGTTTTTTAAATTCGGGTAGTAATATTTTATACATAAAAAATGTTACTGCTACTTGCGGCTGTACCGAAATAGCTGTTTCATCTGAAAAAATTCCAATAGGTGACTCTGCTTTTTTTACAGGAAAAATTGATTCAAAAGGAATGCAAGGAGAAAACTTATCTATAGTTACTTTTAATGCAAATACCACACAAAAGCTACATAAGCTCGCTATCAGGTATTCAGTTAAATAAAGAATACTTGTATTTTCATTTCAAAAAAAATTAAGCCTTACATCTTTTCAGATTTTTGAGAAACATTCTGTACTGACTTTTCAAAATACCATTCATCTGCTTATTTAATTTCTTTAATGGCCTTCTTGCCAATTAAAACGGTTCTGCTCATTTCTTGCTCAATAAGGAGTCTTTAATTGCATCCCGGCTTTCAAACTCCGCTGTTCCGTTATTCATTTCGAGCAAACGCTCTTCCAGGATTTCTTTATGCCAATCAGGAATGTCCGTTTCTTTTATCTCCAGTAATCGGCTGATTGCAAATAAAATGCGGTCGTCATCCGTTTCACGAATAGCGTCAATGATTTTTTTCTTATCAATAATGGAAGCAGACATGATTTTTTATTTTCTTAAAGTTACAAAATATTACAGATTCCTGAATGAATATAGTTGGCCTTTAAAATCAACTTTTTTCCTTTTCCCGTAAACACAATTTCTCTTTCCGTAACAAAAGCTTTTTCTTTTCTTTCATTTTTGCAGCGGACTAAAACACACAAGATGAACAGGCTTTTTTTAACCCTTTGCATTTTTACAATGCTTCAAACAACAGCGCAGGAAATTCAACGTGATACCCAGCGCATTCACACAAAATATTTACAGGAGATTACTTTAGTTGGCCGCAACACCAGGGCCGATATTCATTTTCTTCCTGAAATTGTGGGCACACAAATCAACGCAGGTAAAAAGAATTCATTAATTGTAATGGACAATGTGCAGGGAAATGCAGTTACCAACACCATGCGGCAGGTAATGGCTAAAGTGCCTGGCATTCAAATTTGGGAAAGCGACCCCAGCGGTATTCAAATTGGTATTGGTGCAAGAGGATTAAGCCCCAACAGAAGCTGGGAGTTTAATGTGCGCCAGAACGGTTATGATATTTCAAGCGACCCATTCGGTTATCCTGAAGCCTATTACACACCGCAACTCAACTCCGTGCAACGCATACAGGTTGTGCGGGGTGCAGGCAGTTTGCAATACGGTCCGCAGTTTGGCGGTATGGTGAACTTTATTATGAAAAACGGAAGCGACATCAACAAACCTTTTCAATTTGAAACACAACAAACCGCAGGAAGTTTTGGGCTTTTCAATACTTATAATGCCATTGGCGGTGAAACCAATAAAGCACATTATTATGCTTTTTGGGATAAGCGTACAGGCAATGGTTCAAGACCCGGCAGCGGCTTTGATGTAAACACGGGCTTTGGCTCATTTACATGGAAGGCAAGCAACAAATTAAAACTGGGTGTTGAATACACACATTTCAATTATACTTCGCAACAGCCGGGTGGATTAACTGATGCTCAGTTTGCACAAGACCATCTGCAAAGTGTTCGCACACGCAACTGGTTTAATGTGCAATTCAATATTCTTTCATTGAATGCTGATTACAGCTTTACCGATAAAAGCCGTTTGAATGTAAAAGTATTTGGTTTAACAGGGGATCGCAACAGCATTGGTTTTATGCAAACACCCGATATAAAAGACACCATTAACGCCGCCACACTTCAATACAACAACCGTCGTGTGGATGCTGACCAATACCGCAATGCAGGCGCTGAACTTCGCTCCATCAATGAATACAAAATCGGCAACATAAAAAATACAATTGCAGCAGGTGTGCGTTATTTCAGAGGCAATACAGCACGCAGGCAAAACGGAAAAGGAGATACAGGCAATGATTTTAATACAAACACACTTGCTCCTTTTCCCACAGATTTGAGTTTTGTTACTTCCAACACTGCTTTGTTTGCTGAAAACATTATTCATGTGGGAGAAAAGTTCATTCTGATTCCGGGCATCCGTTATGAAAACATCAGCAATGGCGCCAATGGAAGAATCAACTTTAACAGCAACGGAACAGAGAATAAAATCAGCAATCAAAATCGTACCAGAAGTTTTCTGCTGTTAGGCGTTGGCGCAGAATATCATTTGGGTCAAACAGAAATTTATGCCAACTGGAGCCGGGCTTATCGTCCTGTTCTCATCAGCGATTTAACAGCCAATCCTTTTACAGATGTGATTGACCAAAACTTAAAAGATGCAAAAGGTTATAATGCTGATTTGGGATGGCGTGGCCGTGTAAAAGAATTTTTATTCTTTGATGTGAGCGGTTATTACCTGCAATACAATAACAGGATTGGTTTGATTGCACAGCAACGTACCGACGGAACTTTTTACAACTTCCGCACCAATGTGGGCAACAGTACAAGTAAAGGTGCAGAGATGCTGGTGGAGTTGAGCCCTGTAAAAGCATTTGTAAAAAAATCAACCTTTGGCAATGTCACTTTCTTTGCATCATTGGCATTTATTGATGCACGCTATGGCAATTTCAGGGTGGTTACAAGAAGCGGAAATTCATTAACTGAAACTACATTAAAAAACAAACGGGTGGAAAATGCACCGCAGCGTATCTTCCGCACAGGTGTTACTTACGCATACAAAAAATTAACCGCAACAGTTCAATACAATTACATAAGCGATGCCTTCAGTGATGCCAACAATACGGTTACTCCCGTTGCTACGGGTGTGAATGGGTTGATTCCTTCGTATCAAATTGCGGACATTGCTGCTACTTACAAATTCACTGAAAAGTTTTTTGTAAAAGGCGGACTGAACAATCTCTTCAATGAAAAATATTTTACGAGAAGGTCTGGTGGTTATCCAGGCCCTGGCATTTTGAGTGCGGACCCAAGAAATTTCTTTTTAACCCTTGGTGCAAAATTTTGATTAAAACTCAACGCTGTGTTTAAGAATTTGCGATTGAAGAACCGCTTCAGATAAAGAAGCTTCTGAAAACTTGCCATCCTTCAGCAAATAATGCAAAACAGCTTTGGTTTCGGGGTTCACAATAAAATATTCCTTAACGCCGCAGGCCTCATATACTTTCTTCTTGGTTTCAAGGTCATCTTTCTTGTTTGATTCAGAAAGAATTTCAACAATTAAATCTGGTGCTCCTTCAAATCCAGTATCAGTAAGATGCTGAAGATTGGCAGAAGATATAAAAATAATATCCGGCTGATAAATATTCTTATCATTTAAAAAAACATCAAAAGGGGCTTCATATACTTCTCCCAAATTATTTTTTTCTGCATACTCCAAAAGCTGTGATGCAATTTTAAGAGAGACTTTCTGATGAATTCGTTTGGGTGCTGGGCTCATGTAAAAACGATTTTCGATTACCTGGATTGGCACACTTTCAGGGAAGAGCATATACAATTCCCTCACATTTAGCTCCTTTGCTATTGTTCTTTCCATACTCTAATTTAATAAAAATAATCAAGACAGAGTTTTTTCAGTTTCCCGGCAATAAAATGATCCTCATCATACTGGCAACTGATTCTTCAACGCCCAATGTCATTCATTTGTCAAACATCCTGCATCATCAACATCATGACAATTCTGTGATAAATAAAGAACAACCGCAAGCCACTTTTGCTGAATCAATCAATCATGCGTTCGGTATTACTGCTCATATCTATTTTTGTTTCGTTTGCTGCTGCTGCACAGGACTCTGCTTTTTCAAAATCGCTGGATGAAATTGTAATTACTGCCACAAGAACAGAACGCAAGCTGGGCAATGTGGCCATTCCCACACAAATTGTTTCTCAAAAAATAATCCGTGCATCTGGTTCATTAAGATTAAATGATATTCTGCAGGAGCAAACGGGCATCTTCATTACAAGCGGCAGCGGCAGCGGCGCCGTTGGCGGCGGTGTGTTTGGCAATGGCATTCAGTTGCAGGGTTTATCGCCCGACCATACGATGATTTTATTAGATGGCGAACCGCTCATTGGAAGACAAGGCGGTGTAATGGATTTATCACGCTTCGCTATCGGCAATATTAAAAAAATTGAAATTGTAAAAGGCCCTTCATCCAGTTTGTATGGCAGCGAAGCAATGGGTGGTGTTATCAACATCATTACAGAGCCATTGCAGGGCAAACAATTTAATGCCGGTATCCGCAGCGGTTCATTCATGAATACGGATGTATATGCAAGCGGCAATTACTCAGGTAAAAAAACGGCTGTGTATTTTTTTGCCAACCGCAACAGCAGCAACGGTTATGAGTTGGATAAATCAACTCTCGAAAAAACATTGGACCCGTTTTACAATTACACCGGGCATATCAAATTCTCGTATCGCTTTTCACCCAAAACAAAATTGATTGTCAATAACCGCTACTTTCATTCCTTCCAGGAAAGTTTTTATGCCATTAACAGTAGTAAAATAAATACAGGTGGCAACGGACAAACCAATGACATAACCATCAACCCCGTACTTACGCATAAATTCAGTAATAAGGTTTCATCGCAAATGCGTTTTTTGGTGAATGAATTTCGTTTCACACAAAAGCTTGATAGCCTCAGTAACAACAAACAATATTATTATGATGATTTTCGCCAGGGCTTTTACCGTGCCGAAAATCAAACCGATATTGAACTCAATACAAATAACACACTCACTCTTGGCGGTGGTTATACGTTGCAAACCGTAAACACCACCCGCTACCGTGAAAAGAAAGAACAACATCTTTATTACGGTTTTATTCAGAACGAATGGAGAGGAATTAAAAACCTTATAGTTATTGGCGGATTGCGTTATGATTACAACACAGCATTTAAAGCAAGGCTTAGCCCCAAGCTGGCAATAAACTATAAGCTCAATGAAAAAATAAAATTCAATGCATCTTATGGTGCAGGGTTTAAAGCGCCTGATTTCCGTCAACTCTACTTAAGTTTTGTAAACAATGCGGCAGAAGGTTACAGCATCTACGGCGCCAGTGAATTTTCAATGGAACGTTTGCAATTGCAAAAACAACAGGGATTAATTGCACAAATTCTTCCTGCGGCTTTTCAAATCACAACACTCAAACCCGAAGTATCAAGAGGGTTCAACTTCGGTTTTCAAATTACACCGTTACAGAAATTCAGAGCGGAGGTGAATTTTTTCAGAAACGATGTAGATAATCTCATCAACTATCTGCCTGTTGCTGCTAATGCCAACGGAACTTCTGTTTTCAGTTATGTAAACATCAACCGTGCTTTTACACAAGGTGTTGAAGTAAATGCAAGCTACCAGCTTTTCAAAAAAATCAACATCAGCGGCGGTTATCAATTTTTAGAAACAGCCGATAAAACCATCCTTGAAAACATAAAACAGGGAAAAGTATTTGGAAGGGATATTTTAAATGGCTCTGCAAGATTAATGACAAAAGCAGATTACAGCGGATTGCTCAACCGCAGCAAACACATGGCCAATCTGCGTTTATTTTATGATGATGCAGCAAGCGGATGGTCTTCTTCACTCCGTTTTATTTACCGCAGCCGTTTTGGTGTGCTGGATAAAGACGGCAATGGTTTTGCCAATATGGACGAAGAATTTGCACCCGCCATACTGCAGGTAAATGCAACGCTGAGCAAACAAATCAACAAGCAATTCAATATACAGGCGGGCATTAATAATGTATTGAACCAAACCAATGCACGGTTTATGCCCAACCTGCCCGGCAGAAATTTTTTCATCGCCATTCATTACACATTTAAAAAATAAAAACAAATAAAGATGAACATGAAGTACTCCATTTTAGCAGCAGCCGTTTTATTATTTGCAGTGAGTTGTAAAAAAGAAGACAAACCAACGCCTGCCACCGTAGCCACCTTTGATTTTGTTGTAAACGGCAGTCCCACACAGGGCAATTATGATTTTTTTAGTTTTGCAACCGGAGCAAAAGTTGCAGCAACTGACAGTAACAGTACCAAATGGGATTTTGCCATGCGTTTTGAAACATTCATCATTAACAGCAATGCAAGCGGACCGGGCAATGCAGGTGTACAAATAGTGAACACTCCTTTTGATAATGTAACTGCAGCGCCGGAAACTGGTTATAAGTA
The DNA here is from genome assembly GCA_019747705.1 of Chitinophagaceae bacterium. Classification (GTDB taxonomy): domain Bacteria; phylum Bacteroidota; class Bacteroidia; order Chitinophagales; family Chitinophagaceae; genus Lacibacter. The sequence continues at coordinate 7,809 of JAIEQM010000072.1, forward strand.
TGATACCACAGTTTCGCAAAAAGCGATTAAAGGAAGTGATTGGTATGTTTACGCCGGCAGAAGCTTTTCGCCCATTGCAGGAAAAACTTTTGTTTTTCGCACTGCTACTAACAAATTTGCCAAACTTGAAGTAATCAGTGCAGATGCGCTTGATGCGTCAGGAAATATTTTAAGCCCAACTTCACCTGTGAGGCCAGCATCAATCAAATACAAAATCCGTTTTGCATATCAGCCAGGCGGTAAAAGAGATTTTTAAATACAACCATTGCTTTATCAAAACAAAAATCCCCGCACCAGCAACGGTGGGGGATTTTTTGCATCTGTACCCTATATAAACGAGTTACGATTATCGGCTTTCAGAGGACTAATATTTTACTCACTCACAAAACCGGCATCATTAACATATACTGTTTTGCTGTCTTTATCCTTTACCAATTTTATTTTATAAAAAGCAGAGATGCCTTCACGTTCAATTTTTTTCACCTCGGCCACCTGCATCTCTGCATATTGCTCTTTAATTTTTTTCTGTGCAGCTTCGCTCAACTGTTCAAACGACAGGAGCGTATTCGTACTCAGCCATTTCCCTTCGGCATTAAACTCTGCAAACTGTTTGCTCCCGTTATTATCAATGGCCGCAATAAAATTTCCATTATTGGTTTTGCTCCACACAGGTGTATAGTCGCCTGTAATTTTTTCTTTCAGTGCATTCACCACCGCATCAGGCGCTGTTACTTTTTCAAGCATTGGTTTTTTTGTTACAGCTTTTTGCGCCATTGTTGCACCGGCATACATCAATGCCATCAGCATTATTGCTATTGTCTTTTTCATACTACTATTTTTTTTTGATTTTTAAAATGTGGCGCCGTGCATAAAGTTTCAGAAACCATGCCAAGGAAGATTTTTGTGGAAAACTTGAAGTATTACCACAAAGACCCGAAGACGCAAAGAAGAAATACATTTTTGAAACCGGCAGTTGTATTTCATAGCATCTTCGTTGCCACGCCTGTCTGTCGACAAAGGCAGGCTCGTTTCATCGTTCCGTTATTATGGCATCTTTGGTCTGCTGCTCATAGCTTTTTAATAAAGTGCAACAGCTTGCTGTTTAAAACCTTTGTGCCTTAGCGCCTTCGTGACTATTTTTTTTAACACGAAGACCCCAAGTGAAGATATTGACGGAATACTCATCCCTCCAGTTCTATCGGCCTCTTTGTTTAAGTTCGTTTTTCTCCGTGTATTCCGTGCTTCCGTGGCAATTCATGTCTTTATGGGCCACCAAATCCTCCCCTTATTTACTTACCTTTGCACTCCTCAAAAACAAGACAGGATAAGGATTTTATGAGCAATAAGTACAGGGAATTCACCCAACTCAACCTGCCCTCCATTGAACAGGAAATACTGGCCAAATGGGATGCAGAACAGGCATTTGAAAAAAGCATTGAAGTGCGTGAAGGCGCTGTACCCTTTGTGTTTTATGAAGGGCCGCCCAGCGCCAATGGAATGCCGGGCATTCACCACGTTATTTCAAGAACTTTGAAGGATTTGGTGTGCCGCTACAAAACCATGAAGGGTTTTAAAGTGAGCCGCAAAGGCGGATGGGATACACATGGCCTGCCCATTGAACTGGGAGTGGAAAAAGAACTGGGCATTACCAAAGAAGATATCGGCAAAAAAATTACCGTAGAAGAATACAATCAAAAATGCCGTGAAGCCGTACTCCGTTTTAAAGACAAGTGGGACGACATCACTAAAAAGATGGGTTATTGGGTGGATTTGAATGATCCCTACATCACCTTTAAAAACGAATACATTGAAACCTTATGGTGGTTGCTCAAACAGTTGTACAATAAAGGACTGTTGTATGAAAGCGTAAGCATTCAGCCGTATTCACCTGCTGCGGGAACGGGATTGAGCAGCCATGAATTAAATCAACCCGGCACCTATAAAGATGTTAAGGATACAAGTGCGGTGGCCATGTTTAAAGCGGTAAGGAATGAAAAAAGTGAATTTCTATTTAAGGCAATTTCGAATACTGAACAAGGAATAAAGAATGATGAATTATTCTTCCTCGCCTGGACTACCACACCCTGGACACTTCCTTCCAACCTCGGTTTAACAGCAGGCGGTGATATTGATTATGTGCTCGTAAAAACATTCAACCCATACAGCGGTAAACCATGTGCAGTTGTTTTAGCCAAAGCATTGCTGCATAAATATTTTCCCGCACATATAGATGAGTTTGAAGAAGGTGGCGATTTGTATGAAGCCATCAACAATTGGCTCAATCATGATAGCGATGAATTTTTAATTGAGAAAAGTGCTGGTTTAAAAATTCAGTTTGATGGCATCATTAAAAAGAAACAACTGCCGCATAAGATTGTAGCAACATTCAAAGGAAAAGATATTGAAGAATGCCGCTATGAACAATTGCTTGCTTATGAAGCCAACAAAGAAACCGGCGGTGATTCCTTCCGTGTGCTGGTGGATGCATTTGTTACAACAGAAGATGGTACAGGTATCGTTCACACCGCTCCTGCTTTTGGTGCAGATGATTTTAAAGTGGGCAAAAAGTACGGCATCGGCATTTTAACCATGGTGGACAGAGAAGGAAAATTTGTTGATGGTTTGGGTGAGTTCAGCAACCGTTATGTAAAAAATTATAAAGATGAAAAAGATTATGTGGATGTGAATGTTGACATCTGCGTAAAACTCAAAAAAGAAAACAGGGCTTTTAAAGTTGAGAAATACGAACATAGTTATCCGCATTGCTGGAGAACAGATAAACCCATTTTGTATTATCCGTTAGATGCATGGTTCATCAAAACCACTGCATTAAAAGATAAGATGGTGGAATTAAATAAAACCATCAACTGGAAACCCAAATCAACGGGAGAAGGACGTTTCGGCAATTGGCTGGAGAATATGGTGGACTGGAATTTAAGCCGTTCACGTTTTTGGGGAACTGGATTGCCTATTTGGAAAACTGAAGATGGTGAAGAAGAAAAATGCATTGGCACTATTGATGAGTTAAGAACTGAAGCTGCAAAAGCTGATAAAGAGTTGGGTACTCATAACTCACAACTCATAACCCATAACCTTGACCTTCATAAGCCCTATGTTGATGACATCATTTTAGTTTCAGCAACAGGCAAACCTATGAAGCGTGTTCCTGACCTGATAGATGTGTGGTTCGACAGTGGCGCTATGCCTTACGCACAATGGGGATTGGATTATGATAAAGTAAAGAACGGAGATAAATATCCCTTCAAACTTCCGGCAGGTGTTGAAAAGTTTGAAGACCTCTACCCTGCTTCTTTCATTGCAGAAGGAGTTGACCAAACAAGAGGCTGGTTTTATACACTGCATGCCATCAGCTCATTGGTATATGAAAGCGTTGCATATAAAACCGTAGTGAGTAATGGTTTGGTGCTGGATAAGAACGGCAATAAGATGAGTAAACGTTTGGGCAATGTGGTAGATCCGTTTCATACCATCAGCACTTACGGAGCAGATGCAACAAGGTGGTATCTCATCACCAACGCATCGCCATGGGATAATATGAAGTTTGATATTGAAGGCATCAAAGAAGTACAGCGTAAATTTTTTGGTACACTTTATAATACCTATCAATTCTTTGCACTCTATGCCAATGTGGATGACTTTGCCTTTAAAGAAGCAGCGATTCCGTTAAATGAACGCCCGGAGATTGACCGCTGGATTCTTTCATCATTACATACACTCATTAAAAAAGTAAATGAGTCAATGGATGATTATGAACCCACACAAGCCGGCAGATTGATTGAAGAGTTTGTAGATGAGCATTTGAGCAACTGGTATGTCCGCCTCTGCAGAAGAAGATTTTGGAAAGGTGACTATGAGCAGGATAAAATCAGCGCTTATCAAACTTTGTACGAATGTCTGGAAACAGTGGTACGTTTAATCGCTCCTGTTTCTCCTTTCTTTAGTGATGCTGTATTCAATAACCTCAATGCCATCACCCAACGGTTCCATGCAGCTTCAGTTCATCATGTTGATTTCCCGGCTGCCGATGAAAGTTTAATTGATACAGATTTGGAAGAACGCATGCAACTGGCTCAGGATACTTCATCATTGGTGCTTTCGCTCCGCAAAAAACAAAACATCAAGGTGCGTCAGCCGCTGCAAAAGATTTTGATTCCTGTGCTCAATACACACATGAAAGAGCAGTTGCAGTTAATTGAAGACCTCATCAAAACCGAGGTGAATGTAAAAGAAGTGGAATACCTCACGGCAGATAACAGTTTCATCAAAAAGAAAATCAAACCCATCTTTCAAACCCTTGGTAAAAAGCTGGGAGCAAAGATGAAAGCAGTAGCGGCAGCGCTAGGTAACTTCACCCAGGAACAAATAGCCGAACTTGAAAAAGAAACTGTGTATAATCTGTTGATTGATAATGAGCCTGTTCCTCTATATTTGACGGATGTTGAAATTTCAAGTGAAGATGTGCCGGGCTGGCTGGTAGCCAATAAAGGAAGTTTAACTGTGGCGCTGGATGTAACCATCACCCCCCAACTGGTAAATGAGGGAAATGCAAGGGAGCTGGTCAACCGCATCCAGAAGATCAGAAAAGACAGCGGATTTGAATTAACAGACAGGATTGATGTACAATTGTCAGGCGCAGATACACTGGCGGCATCCATAAGTGAATATAAATCCTATATTTGCGCCGAAATTTTGGCAGACAGCCTTGAACTGGTGCAGGAAACGGCCAACGGCACTGAAGTTGAGGTAAACGATTTGCTTATTAACGTACAAGTTTCCAAAAAAGGAGGATAATATGGCTACCAAGAAAAAAGCAGCCAGGCCGGCAGCAAAAAAAGCAGCCAAACCGGCTCCCAAAAAACAAGTAAAGCCAGTGGCAAAGAAAGCAGCGAAACCTGCAGCCAAACCTGGTGGGAAACTTGTGGCCAAGCCTGCACCTAAAAAAGCGGCGAAACCTGCAGCGAAACCTGTAATCAAAGCTTCTAAACCATTATCCAAAGCCATGGCAAAAAAACCTGAAGAAAAAAAGGCAGCCCCCGCTCCTAAACCGGTAGTTGCAACGTCTATTAAACCAAGCGTAAAACAAGCAATACAAAATTTGAAAAAGGAAGCGAAAGAAAAAGCGAAAAAACCGGCAGAATTAAAACCTGTTAAAACTTCGGTTTCTACATCTGTACGGTACCAGCCTGATTTTACAAAATCAGTGTTAGATCATAAAGAAGAAGAAAAACCGCAGGGGCCTACTGTTCGTTACAGTGATGCTGACCTGACTGAGTTTAGAGAACTCATTCAGCGTAAGCTGGAAGCAGCCAAAAAAGAACTGCTTTACCTGCAGGGCCTCATAACCCGTAAAGATGAAATGGGTGGTGATGATGGTGATGGACGCTACATGACAATGGAAGATGGAAGTGTGAGTATGGAGCGTGAGCAACTGAGCCAGATGGCCAGCCGCCAGATCACCTACATTGATCATCTTGAAAAAGCATTGATGCGTATTGAAAATAAAACCTACGGTATATGCCGTGTTACGGGCAAGCTTATTGACAAAGCCCGTTTACGTGCCGTACCTCATGCCACTCTGAGCATTGAAGCTAAAATGGGTGTGGTTAAAGGACCGATAGCTTTTGGCGAATAAGAAAGAAGTCTGTATATAAAAAATCCCTCCATCTCCCGGAGGGATTTTTTTTGAAAAATATATTTCCCCTTTATGAAAAGACTGCTGCGTGTTTAGGCAAGTGCCATACCCATGCACACAGGCTAAAAATATTTAACTACTTTTGAGTTAACAATCTATGCCTTCGCAAACACAAATAGCATTTGAATTTGATGAACAGTCCTCAAAGCCTGTTAAACAAATCGTTTTTGAAAAAGATGATGTAAAGCAGGTTGCTCCCGCAAAACAAAAAGCAAAACGTGGCCGTAAAAGTTTAAAAGACATGGTGAGTGGCGCTGAAATGGTTCAGCTCCCGCCCGATGAAGAACTGAAGAAGAAATTGTATTATAATATTGGTGAAGTAAGTGCTTTCTTTAACCTCAATCCCTCCTCACTCCGGTACTGGGAGGCTGAGTTTAAACACATCACCCCCAGGAAAAATAAAAAAGGCGACCGTTTTTATACTGTTGCAGAAATAAAGAAACTGCAACTCATTTATTTTTTATTGCGTCAGCGTAAGTACACTATTGAAGGCGCTAAAGATTACCTGAAAAAATACAAGGACGATTCCCTGCTGCGTTATGATCTGATCAAAAGCCTTCAGGAAATAAAATCATTTTTATTAACCATCAAGGCAGACTTATAGATTTACCTGATCCTTTATCGTGTTTGTCCGGTTTTCTCTTTTCAGTTCATATTCAAAGTTCTCCCTGTCCGGTTCGCCATGATAGGCTATGATTACTTCTTTTGTTTTTACAGCCCCCACTCTTTCAATTGCAATTTGTGAACGGATATTTTTAGCGCCGATATGAAACTTCACTGTGTTCACTAATTGAAATGCATAATCCAGCATCAGCTGTTTGCTTGCAGGGTTGTACTGCTTGCCCCAAAACTTTCTGCCGAAAAAAGTATAGCCGATGAATACAGATGCATCACTTTCATGATAATCATAGAACCGGCTGCACCCCGCCACTTCGCCAGTTGCCTTATCAAGAATGAGCATCGCTCCTTTTGATTGCAAAGCTCCTTCAAAATAATTTTGAAACACCTCTCTTTGATAGCGGTTTTTATTAGGATGCTGTTCCCAAATAAGCGGATCGGATGCCACTTTGAATAATGCTTCAAAGTCTGACTCAGTTAATGGTTGCATCAGAATGAGGTTGTTCTGAAGTATGGGCTGAAAATGGACAATCATGGGAGTTTAAAAAAATATTTGTTTTAGTTCAATCAACAATAAACAATTCACAGCCTTCTTTAGTAGTTGACCGGTGTGCTTCACAATCATCCCCCACAACATAAAACATTCCTTTGGAAAGTTTTAGAATCCGGCCATCCTGTAATTCGGTATCCATTTCTCCTTCTGTACAAAGAAGAACATGGCCTTTTGTACACCAATGATCAGCTATATACCCTGCTGAATAAATTACTCTTCGTATCCTGATTGTATTCATCATGAAAATTTGCCACTGAGCAATTCCTATTTCACCCGCTGCTCCTCTTTTGGAATCATTTTCCAGTTAATGGTTTGAAAATTGAAGGAGTCCAGTTTCAGGTAATTTAATCTTTAAGTTCAGTCTTTGCTCATTTACAAAAAACAAAAGTTTGCAAATTGGTTTTAGTCAGTTTTACCTCCGGCGAGAATAATTTCTAATGATTCAACAAACCGCAGCAGGTTCAAATTCACATCCTGCTTAATTTGCTGAAACTTTGCAAACTCAATATGCGGTGTAAAAAATTCAACACTCACCGTAACGGATTTCAAACCTACCTCTGTTAACACCACACTGCTGTTTTCAATTTCTTCAACCTGCTGCAATAAAACTTCAACTTTCTGAATAAGGTTTTCAATTTTTGAGGGGGGTGTGCTTACGTGCAGTTCCAGTTTTATTTCTGCTTTGCGTTGTGTGCGCAATGTGAGGTTGTCTAAAATACTATCCACCATTTTTTTATTGGGCATGGTAACATAGGTTTTCTGATCGGTTCTGATTCTTGTACTCCGCAATCCGATTTTTTCAATGGTACCGGTAATGCTTTCAACCTTCACCAGGTCGCCCGCCGTAAATGGTTTATCAAAAAAGATAATGAAGGATGCAATGAGATTTTCCAGGCTTTCTCTGGTGGACAGTGCAATAGCTGCTGTAACAATACTAAGGCCGGTAATTAAATTGGCTATATTAAAATGAAACACAAACCTCGTAACCAGCAGTGCACCAAGTATAACTGCAAGAGCCTTAAAAAAATCTTTAAAGAACACCACCAACTGGTTATCGCTCTGATCAGCGGTTTGATTGGCCTTTACTTCAAAGATGAGTGCAAAGAAATCAATAAGCCTGGTGAGCAGGCGCACAAAAAATACAATGAGTATGGTTTTACCGGCAGCCTCAGCTATTTGCTGCGTGCTTATTTTATAAAGCTCAAACTTAAATGCTTCAGGAAAATTGAGTTTGTCCAGTGAAAACACAATCACCGTCCACACAATAAACCATTGCATGGGTACCAGCACTAATGAAACAAACTGGTTGCGGCTTACATATTTTTTAGCACCCGGAAATAAGCGGTACAAAAAACCGCAGAGCAGCCGTGAAATAATTCCTTTGAACAGCAGCATGGCAACAATGATTGCCAGTATCCACAGGTAACTGCTGATGGGGTTATTCAAAAAAGAATCCTTTAAAAACGAAGGCATATGCAAAAATAATGGATGATGCAGATGTAAAGCTGCTTAAAATGTAAAATGCTTTACTGCACCGTTTTGGAGTATATACAAATGGCCGGGCAGGATAACGGTCTTCTGCCTGTCAGCAATTGCAGATGGTAAAGCCATTCGTTTTTCAGTTAAAGTGCCGGTGGTATAGGCAACGATCATATTACTCTCCACACCAAGTACAGTTTTACCAATTACTGTTACATCGGTTAATCCTTTATAGGAAATTTTTGTTTTAAAGCTGCCGTAAATATCAAACACATAGAATCCTTTTTCCGGATCATAGAGATAAACAAAACCATCATGGTCAAAAATGGCTGTGGGTGATGGCGCTTCATCAAAAATAATGCGGAGGTCAACCGTTTCAAAAATTACGGAGCCGTTTTCACCAATGCGTTTGAGCTTGTTATTTTGCTCGTCATAAATCCAGATATTGTTATCGTAGCTCTGTGCAATAGCTTTTACCTGGAAGATGTTTTGCTTTCGCAGGTCAATGGTGTTCACCACATTCAAAAAACGATCGAGCACAACAATGGTAGAAAAATTTTTATAGTAGAGCAATACTTTGAGCGGATTGGTAACATCCATGGAATTGAGTTTACCGTAGCGGCGCACATCGTTAAACACACCCATACTGTCGCCCCGGGCATTAAGCTTTTTTAACTGGTTGTCTTTTGAAAGCAGGTAATAGTTACCAAGGTTGTCCACTGTAAAATCAACATACTCGCCTTCAATACTTTTGGCCGCAGTAAAGAATGATGTATCCTGTGCCCGGCTGATCACAGAAAAAAACAAAAGGAATATGGCTGAAGTAATTTTCAGTTGCTATAGGTTTTTAATTGTAATTCATTGCCATCAAATTCTGCATAGGTATAATAACGTATCCAGTCGCCCAGATTGATATACACGCTTTTTGCATTAAGACGATGATTAATGGGCAGATGGCGGTGCCCAAATACAAAATAATCATAAAAATTTTTCTGCAGCACTTCTTTACAGTAAATAATGAGCCATTCTTTGTCTTCGCCGAGGAAGGTTTCTTCAGTGGCGCCTGTTTGTGCACGGCTGCGGCGGCTCATATAATGGGCAACACCCATGCCTATATATGGAGGCAAAATACCAAACAGCCACTTACAGGCCGGGTTACGGAAAATTCTTTTAAGTGTTTTATATCCATGATCACCGGGGCCTAATCCATCGCCATGGCCAATATGAAATTTCTTTCCGTTGAATTCAAAATCTTTGGGTTCAAAATAAACAGGGATGCTGAGTTCTGTTTGAAAATAATCTTTCATCCACATATCATGATTGCCCACAAAAAAATGAATGGAGATGCCTGCATCAGTTAACTCCGCCAGTTTACCAAGTATGCGCACATAACCTTTGGGCACTACTTTGCGGTATTCATACCAAAAATCAAATAAATCGCCCACAATAAAAATAACTGCTGCTGTTGATTTAATTTCATCAAGAAAGCGGATGATTTTTTTTTCACGGATCAGGCTTTGCTCATTGTTGGGAGCGCCCAAATGAAAATCGGAAAGGAAGTATATTTTTTTATCAGAAGAGATTTGCATTCGTACTAAATTTCATCTTTGGAAATACCAGCCTGTTTCAATATACTCAGAAATGTACCAATAAGAATATCCTTATTGCCATGTACAGGAACTACAACCCCTTTTCTCAGTTCAGGATGAAAATAAATATGATGGCTGCCGGTTATTCGTTTCAATATAAAACCTTTTGATTCAAGAAGCTTAGTTGTACACTACTTAACTTATTTGCAAAAAATTATGCTGAAAGCTGCAATGAATATTCAAATGTTTCAGAATCATCCGGCACAGGTTCGCCTTCTTCCTTCAGCACTTCCACATAAGCAACAATTGCTTCTTTGGCCATTTCAATAGCATGGTCAACTGTTTCGCCCCACGTAATACAACCGGGCAAAGCAGGCACCATAGCGGTATAATTGCCATCCTCTTCTTTGCGTAAAACAATACGGTATGTTCTGTTTTTAACCATAGCTGTTGTATTACAATTGATTCTTATTTTTAAAATACTCCAGTACATCGCCGCTTTCAATTACTGCTTTGCCCTCAACTGAATTGTTGTACCAGTAAATCCAGGCAACAGTTGTATTACCATCATGTTTTACATCCACTTTTTCCCTTCTGTACAAAAGTGTTTCATCAGCTTCCGGGTTCAGACCTTCATAATCATCTAACTGGGAAATGGCCCAGTCAAAATCTTCTTCACTGTTGGCAACAAACAGTTCACCAATCAATCCATTTCCTTCATTAAAAGGAACAGCAGCCGGATATGTTCCAAGATCATATAAGCGGCCATTCACTTTTCCATTGGCAACAAAGGTGAAATGGTTTTTAATATAATCAAATACCGGGTGCTGAAATCCACGGCGGAGTGAACCATAAACAAACAAATGTATAACGGGCGTTTCCATGTGCTAAAGATACAATCAAAACAGCAGCAGTGAAAGCGGCTGTTTAATTTATTGCAGATAAAAACCCGGTCTGCTTCAACCTTATGAATTATTCATTAGTTACATGCCAGTAAGGAAAAAACGAACTGCTGTTAGATTGATGAAGGTGTTTCAATTAAAAACACGAACACTTCTTTGGGGCCATGCACACCCACTACCAGGGTTTTCTCAATATCAGCCGTGCGGCTGGGGCCGGTAGCAAGTGTAATAAAAGAAGGAAGGCCTGAGCTATAGCGTTCTTTCAACTGCACCAATGCATCTTTAATATCATATACCAATTGATGAGTGAAGGCAATACAGATGTGTACAGGGGCATACACACTGGCTGTGCGGCCACTTTCGTATGCACTGCTGAGAAGAATACTTCCGGTACGGCTCACCAATACCTCACAACTGGTGATGGCAGCATCGCTGTCAGAAAGCTGTTCGTGAAACGGCAGCAGAAATGAAAAACCAGTTAATAAGCTTTTGAGATCTTTTTCCTTGCAAACAATCTTATTCCAGCCACGGCCCTGTATCAATTCGTTTAAATGCGTAATGGCCTCTTTTGCATCAGCACAATAAACAAACCGGCCCTGCAGTTGTGTAAACTCCTGTGCAAACTGCACGGCCATATCATCCACCGGCGGCTGAAACACACTGTTGTTTCCTTCACTTTGAGGAAAAGGAACAGGCACCGGGTGACTCAGTGCCTGTCTTATTTTTTTTAGAATGTTTTCTTTTGAAGGAGAAACGCTCATGATCAGGTTGTTGGATTCAAAGCGTGCCCGTCTTTATCCACATTGGCCGCATGCATTACCGGCACATTATCTGCATCCAGCAATTTCTTATGTTCAAACGGTCGTTTACCAATTAATGCCTCCACATCGCTCTGAAAGAGTACTTCTTTTTCAAGCAAAGCTTTTGCCAGTTTATCTACATCTTCTCTCTTTTCGTTGAGCAATGCTTTTGTTCTTTCATAAGCAGCATCAATGAGTTTGCGCACTTCATTATCAATCATCTCTGCCGTTTTTTCGCTGTACGGTTTGGTAAATGTTTGATCCTGGTTGGGATCGTAATAACTGATATTTCCCAGTTGATCATTCATACCATATACCGTAATCATGGAGTAAGCAATTTTGGTGATCTGCTGCAAATCGTTACTGGCGCCGGTTGAAATTTTTCCGAAGAAAATATCTTCACTGGCCCTTCCGCCAAGGGTCATGCAGATCTGATCATTTAACTGCTCAATATTATACAGGTATTGTTCTTTGGGTGTGTATTGTGCATAGCCCAATGCCGCTGTGCCTCTTGGCACAATAGTTACTTTGAGCAAAGGATAAGCATGCTCCAGGTACCATCCGCAAATAGCATGGCCGGCTTCATGATAGGCAATGATTTCTTTTTCTTCGGGGCTGATGAGTTTGTTTTTCTTTTCCAAGCCACCAATTACCCTGTCAATGGCATCCTGGAAATCACTCATATCCACTGCACTCTTTCCTTTACGTGCTGCAATTAATGCAGCTTCATTACATACATTGGCAATATCAGCGCCTGCAAAGCCGGGAGTTTGTTCAGCCAGTTTATGAATATCCAGCGTTTCAGAAATTTTAATCGGCTTCAAATGTACTTTAAAGATTTGCTCACGGCCTGTAACATCAGGACGGTCAATAGATATCTGACGGTCAAAACGTCCGGGGCGTAACAAGGCTGTATCCAGCACATCGGGCCGGTTGGTAGCTGCAAGAATGATGATGCCTGTATCGCCACCAAAACCATCCATTTCCACCAGTAACTGGTTCAATGTATTTTCACGTTCATCATTACTTACAATAGCATTTCTTCCACGTGCACGGCCAATAGCATCAATTTCATCAATAAAAATAATACAGGGCGCTTTTTCTCTTGCCTGTTTAAACAAATCTCTCACACGGCTGGCGCCCACGCCTACAAACATCTCCACGAAATCAGAACCACTGATGCTGAAAAAAGGCACCTGTGCTTCACCGGCCATTGCTTTTGCCAGCAATGTTTTACCGGTACCGGGAGGACCAATCAACAATGCGCCTTTTGGAATTTTACCGCCGAGTGCTGTATATTTTTTGGGGTTCTTTAAAAAGTCAACAATCTCCATCACTTCCACTTTCGCTTCATCTAAGCCAGCCACATCCTGAAAGGTTACATTTACTTTGGTTCCTTTTTCAAAGAGCTGTGCTTTTGATTTTCCGATATTGAAGATACCGCCTCCGCCTGGCCCTGCACCGCCACCTGCATTCATCTTACGCATGAGCAGCACCCATAAACCAATTAATACCAGTACCGGCAACAGGAAACTGATCATGGGGCTTAACCAGTTTTCTTCTGTATCATATTTTCCCGAAGGCCGGCCAATAGAAGGCGTTTGTTCAATCATTTTCTGAATACGCTCATCAAAGGTTTTATAATCAGCAACTGTAAACTGAAAATGCGGTCCTTTATTTTCATCAATTTTCTGACCCGTGGCTTTATCTTTTACCAATGCTGCAATTGCAGGGTCTGCAAATGCTGAAGGCTTTAAGGTAACTCTTACTAAATCTTTATTTTTAATGATTACATAGTTGCTTATATATCCTTTACGCAGCATACTGTCTTCAAATACACGGTAAGTTGTTGGTATGGCATCGGGGGTAAACCCACGGTAAAATTGCAACCCAATCAGCACCGCTGCTATTAATGCATATACCCAGTAAATATTAAACTTAACTGTTTTACGTGGTTCTTTACCGCCGCCGCTGTTCTCTGTGTTGTTATCCTGCAAACTCATTTTTTTCTTTTTGCTTCCTGTGAAGGATTTGATGGTTATTTATACAATATAACAGGTAAAAAGTTGCACCTGTATTAAAAAATTAAGAATGTTCCTGTTGCTCTGCATCGCTCCACATTTCTTCAAGCCTGTAAAATTTTCTTGTTTCCGGCTGAAAGACATGCACCACAATATTTACATAATCTACCAGCACCCACTGCAATGCATTCATTCCCTCATGCCGGTAAGGGGTTTCCAGGCACAATTCTTTTACCCTGTGCTCCACATTATCTGCAATGGCCCGTACCTGTGTGGTGCTGCTTGCCTGGCAGATAATAAAAAAATCTGCAACAGCTTCAGGTATCTTTCTCAAATCAAGGCTCACAATTTCTTCAGCCTTTTTTTCCTGCACGGCCTGCAGAATTACTTTAAACAGTTTGCTGTTTCGGTTAATACGGGAAATTGCTTTGGAAGTTTTCTTTGATGCACCAAGAAGGGATATCGTACTCAAATGCCTTTTATTTTTTGAATGAATTGTGTTGTGTGCTTCAACGGGTGAAGCATTTTGTTTTTACTTTGTCAAAAATAAATAAAGTTCCCTAACATGACCGCTAAAAAAAACCTGTTTCCGCTGATTGAACTGGATGAGGTGGAAAGTACCAACAACTATGCCATGGGATGGGTAAGGGGCATATCCCTGCCAAACGGGCATAAAGCTGTTACAAACGGTATGGCTGTTCTTGCGTATCATCAAACAGCAGGCAAAGGGCAAAGGGGGAAAAGCTGGCAAAGCCCGCCGGGTGAAAGCATGAGTTTAAGTATTGTATTAAAAGCTGATTTTTTACGCACTTCACACGCTTTTTCCCTGCTGGCTGCTGTAACAGTTGCTGCAGCAAAGGTGCTGGAAACTTTTGCTGGTGATGCTATTGCCATTAAATGGCCCAATGATTTGTACTGGAACAACAGAAAGGCCGGTGGCATTTTAATTGAAAGCACGCTAAAAACCGATCATTATAGTTGGGTGGTGGCGGGTATCGGCATCAATGTAAAACAAAAAATTTTCCCGGCTGATCTTCAAAACCCCGTTTCATTAAAGCAAATAACTGGAAGGGATATGGATATAAAAGAGCTGGCCATTGGTATTCAGGGTGCTGTAACTGAAGCAATATCTTCACTCAAAACCAATACCTCGTTTTTTTTTGACGATTATAATGCAAGACTTTTCAAAAAAAACGAAACGGTGAAATTAAAAAAAGGTAACAGGGTTTTTGATGCATTGATAAAAGGGGTAAACAAACAGGGGCAATTAGTAACTGGTGAAAACGGTGACTCTTGTTTTGATTTTGGCGAAGTGGAGTGGAAATTATAAAAGTAGCATTTAACAGCATAAATAATTTTTCATTTCTTTAATTCCCTCCTTCTTTTTACTCTCACAGCAGCCCTTACCTTTGCGGCCTGCTGAACAATTCAGCCCGGTTCTTATTATAGTAAGAGTAAAAAATCAATAAACATCATCAACAACATATAATATGACAAAGATTGCAGTAGCCAAGGGCGATGGAATTGGCCCCGAAATTATGGATGCCGTACTCAGTATTTTTAATGCGGCCCATCTTCCGCTGGAATATGAAACTGTGGAAATGGGCAAATGGGTGTTTGATAAAGGTTTCAGCAATGGAATGACCCCAGAAGCACAGGCCACCATTGAACGTCTCGGCATTTTATTTAAAGGCCCTATGGAAACACCCAAGGGCAAGGGAGTAAAAAGTGTAAACGTTACTGCACGTAAAACCTGGAATACCTACGCCAACAAAAGAACGTTTCAAACATTGCATGGCGTGGACACCGTGTTTTCAAAAGCCGGTATTCCCATTGATATTACCATTGTTCGTGAAAATATTGAAGATACCTACGGGGGCATTGAACATATGCTCACGCATGATGTGGCGCTGAGCCGCCGGTTTATTACCCGCCCGGGAAGTATGCAGGTAATTAAATATGCATTTGAAATGGCGAAAAAGAAAGGGGCCAGAAGAATTACCTGCGGCCACAAAGCCAATATCATGAAAATTACAGATGGCTTATTCCTGGAAGTGTTTTATGAAGTGGCGAAAGAATATCCTGATTTAAAAGCTGATGATGTGATTGTTGATGATTTATGTATGAAGATGGTGAGCCGCCCGGATTTATTTGATGTGGTGGTATTAACCAACCTGCAGGGTGATATTGTTAGCGACCTGTGTGCAGGACTGGTGGGCGGACTGGGTTTTGCACCCAGCGCCAATATTGGCGACCATATCTGCATATTTGAAGCAGTACATGGTACAGCGCCTGATATTGCAGGAAAAAACATTGCTAACCCCACTGCATTATTGCTGAGCGGATTTGGTATGCTGCGCCATTTGGGTTTAATGGAAAAAGCAGCCATGATAGAAAACGCATTGCTTTATACTTTGGAAAGCGGTATTCATACAGGCGATTTTGGCACAAGAGGCACAACAGCAGTAAATACAACTGAATTTGCCAATGCTATCATCAGCAATTTCGGAAAATTACCTGTTCATAATCCAAGGCCAATGCTGGAAGATAAACCCGCCACCCCAACTGCATTTAAGCTGGAAAAAAACCCGCTTATTATGAGTAAGGAACTGGAAAACGAAGTAATTGTGGGTGTTGATTTGTTTATTGAAAGTTTTGAGCAGCCCAAAGATGTGGCTGAAAAATTATTGAAACATACCGGCGATTTGTTTAAACTGGTAACCATCAGCAACCGTGGCACACAGGTGTGGCCTAAAGGAAGCATTTTTACCAACCTGGTAAACCAGTACCGTTGCCGTTTTGAAAGTATTGAAGAAATGCCGGTTACACAAGTTGATATTTTGGAGTTGTATAAACGTGTGATGACTGATTTTAAAATTTGCTCCACCGAATTGTTGAATATGTGGGGCGGTAAGAAAGCCTACAGTTTGGCACAGGGGCAATAAAGCAATTGCAGCGCCGCAATTTTTTAATAAACAGGGTTTTCTAAAAACCCTGTTTTTAATTTGTACCAATACTGATACTGCGTTATTTTACAATATAAAGCTGCTGCTTTAAAGAATGAAGGAGACAAGCACTCATAAACTGGTAAGGGTTAGCACCTAAATGAAAATATTTGCTTTTGTTAAAAGTGAAAATGAAAACAGCCCATCCTATATTCACCAAACAAATTCAATACCATTGAAGTTTGACCAAAGAACCAAACAGTACTAAATCCAAATCCTGAAGAAAAACCGGTGAAATCCTGAAACCAAAGAAAAAACCAAAATCCGTTCTACGAAAACAGAAATTACCAAAGAACCGGAAATTATTAAGCCCCGCACATGCGGGGCTTAGCTTTTAATTTATAGGTGCGCTTTTTATACCAAATAATAAAACAACTTAGTTTTTAAAAAAAGTTAGACCTCAGGTCTTGTATAATGCCGCTCAATACAGGTTCAAACTAAAATAAATGTCCATGCGGCATTAATCAGTTATTGGGAGCTCCCGAATCAATCCGGCAAATAATTGAATTTTTCTGTGCTGCGGTAAGTGTTGAGTTCCTTGGCATAAACCCGCTTATAACAGCCGTTCTTATTCTTGCTTTGGCTGCATTAATTTCATTATAGTTGGTTAATGCGCCGGGGCCATTAATGCTTCCGGTATTATGGCAACTGCCCTGGCTGCAGGCAGATGAAAAAATGGGTAACACATCAGCCGTAAAATTAGCCGCAGCTCTGGTACAATTGGGTGTAAAATTGTTATTACCACCGCCGGAACCACCTCCGCCGCTTTTTTTACAGGATGAAATGAGGATGATTAATGCAAGAAGGAACAATGCCGCCAATTTCTTCATAACTTTTTTTCTTCAAGTTATTGCAGCAGCAACTGAAACTATTCCTGAATAACACTGAACAGGAAGAAATGATGTTTGAACAGGATAATTGTATGATGAATTAATTATTGGGCGCACCTGCATCTACCCAGCAATTTAACTTAGCTTTTTCAGTTGCAGTTAAAGCAGGGCCTGTTTGCGGCATACGGTTGGCAAGAACAGCATTTATTATGAAGGTTCTGCTTGTTGATATTTGCAAATAGGTAGTAAGAGGACCCGGACCGTTGATGCTTCCTGCGTTATGACAGCCGGAAGTGGCACACCTGGAGCTGATTAAAGGAAGTATATCTCCTGAAAATGTTACTTTGCTGCAATCAACATTTGTATTCCCGCCCCCGTCGCCAGGTGATGTTTTTTCCCGTTTACAGGCAACCAACCCTGTGATAACGCTGATAACCACCAGCAAAAAAATATTTTTCATTTTCATTTGTTTTATAGTTTTCATTCAGGAGCTTTTTTTTACCAACCCTGCTGCATCAGCTATTGCGATTTCCGGGTATTGTGCAATACAATGAAGTATTCTTTAGTTTAACCCCCACAACTCCAGTATTTCTTCTGCATGCGATTTGGTGGCGGGTCTGTTAATAACCTGTTCTATAACCCCCGCTTCATTGATTAAAAATGTTGTACGGATAATGCCGTCATAAATCTTACCCATAAACTGTTTTTTGCCCCATACATCATACGCATCAATTACCTCATGCTTTTCATCTGCTATCAACCGGAAGGGGAGATGATATTTCGCTTCAAACTTTTTATGTTTGGCCACACCATCTTTGCTTACCCCTGTAATTTCAATTCCTTTTTTCCGGAGCAGGGAATAATTATCACGCAAATTACATGCCTGTGTGGTGCAGGTGGGCGTATCATCTTCGGGATAGAAATATAAAACAAGCTTTTTGTTTCTGTAGTCAGCCATTGAAATTTTTTTGCCATCCTGATCCACTCCATTAAAAACAGGCGCTTTATCTCCAGCTTTTAAACGGGTTTGATAATTTTTAAAGGGGGCTTTCTTTGTTGTCTTTTTTACAGGTGTTTTTTTAGCAATGGGTTTAACAGCTTCTTTCTTGGCTGCACTTTTTTTCTTGGCTGCTTTCTTCTTTACCGGCATCCTGTATGTTATTTAATGTAAACTACTAACAGAAGAAGAAGAAAAATGTTGTGTTCAGGATATTACTTTCTTGTAAAATGTATAATCCGTTCCGCAGTATTACCTGCTTCATCTTCCACTTTAATTCTTAATTCATGTTCACCCGGCGGGCAATGTTCATCCACCCTGTAACGGAATACCGGGCCAAGACCGCTGAACATAAGCCACTCTCCATCCAGCTCTGCACGGAAATTTTTGATTTCTTTTTTGTTATCAGCAGCAGTAACGGTAATCAAAGTACCCTGGCTCACAAAGCCGCTGTCAACTACTCCGGCTATAGCAATGGTGGGCGCTATTTCATCTGCTTCCAGCCAAAACTCACCCAACTCCCTGAACCTTGTTTCATACCACCCCTTTACAAATGTTGCTCTTGCTACATCAGTTTTTCCCTTTGCCGTTTTCATCATAAGCATGTGGTTCTTTTGATTTTCAGTTACCGCTTTGTTGGGTTTGATGCGGAAGATCATGGAATCATGTACCGGAACAGAAGGGTTGTGCATTACATGAATATTGGACAATGCAACTGCACTGGTTTTATAATTGTAATTAAACCGGAATGCATCATAAAAACTTTTTTCAGTGCTCACCATTTGCACATCAGCCTGTTCAAATACATTGATTTGATTGGGCAGCATATAACGGCTGTCTTTCTGAAAATTGGGTGCGGCTGAAACAGTTGCTGTTCGTTTTATTTTGAATGTGATGGAAGATGTATTGTCATTGGCATCCTTCACCTCAATTTTTATTTGATGGGTAAGTGTATCGTCCAGGTGAATCAATCCATCGCCTTTTTTAAAATAAATGGGCAGCCTGTCGCAGGGCAATGGTGAAAGGTGCTGGTAATAAGAACCGCCGCCTGCTTTTACCCGGTAATCAATATGGGCATTGAGATAACGGGTTTGCAAATAATCAATACCATCAATCTGAAAACCGCTTACAGGTTCTTCATCCATATAAACAACCGCTTCAAAAATTCCATTGCTGTTGGGCACGCCTGTTATACGGTCTGTTGCCACAATGGCGAAACTGATTTTATCGGAGGATGCTGTAACTGTTCCTCCACTCACCATATAACCTTCCTTTGATTTTACAAGCGCTACTGTTCTTGCACCTTGTTCGTAAGTGCTTTGGTTACGGTCATACATCGCCAGCTTTTTAACATCAGGCGGTGTTACATCATACAAACGGTAAAACAGTAATGGATTTAAACATGCATCATCATTTGTTCTTCTTATTTCATAGTGCACATGCGGCCCTGCTGAAGCGCCCGTGTTGCCGCTGTAACCAATCAACTGTCCTTTCTTAACAGGGAATTGATTTTTTTCAAACACCACCTCGCCTTTCCAGCTTTGCCTGGCATACTGTGCTTCTGTAATGGCGATGATCGCCTGCGAAGGAAAACTGTTCATGTGTGCATACAAAGTGGTGTAGCCATTGGGATGATTTACATAAATAGCATTGCCAAAGCCGTTGGGATCAACTTTTATTTTAGCAATCCATCCATCAGCAGGTGCATATACCGGAAGGTTTTCTTTACGGAGTGTAAACAAATCCAGCCCCATGTGAAAATGATTGGGCCGCATTTCACCAAAATTGGCATTAAGTTTTAGCGGAATATCCAATGGATACCGGAAATAATTTGCGGGATAATTTTTCTTTTCGAATAGCTGGCCGAAACTGGTTGAAGTAACGAATAAGATACAGGTGATAAAAAAAAAATTGAGCATGATTACAAAAATAAGGAAGCTGATGATGACTGCATTCCCTGTTTTTCATTGTATTGCTGCTGTATGCCATTTGAATAAAATATTCGTTTGCGGGCAGTGGCATTGTTCCGTAATGTTCCGGCCGTTGAAGAGTGCTGACGTCCGCCCGGCCTTGCCATTCGGACGGGCAAATACGTTTCATAGCAGCACATGCGCTGGTCAACCACAAATTAATTTCCTTCTCCGGGAATTACATGAATGATTCTTTTATTGCCGCCACGCAATACGCCCATCATTATATTTTCACCAATTACTTTTTCAGTAAGCAGTTTGTGAAGATCATCCACACTGCCAACGGCTTTGTTATCAAATTCAACAATGATATCGCCGGTTCTTATTTCATCATTATATACCAGTGCATCTGCAATTTTTTCAAATACATACACACCTGTTTTGGTTTGGAGTTTATTGGCGGCAATCATCCGCTCTGTTAAGTTTACTAACTGGCCTGCAATGCCCAACTGTGCACGCTTTACTTTACCATTCATAATTAATTGCCCCGCCACATAGGCTGCCACATTGGAAGAAACTGCAAAACACAAGCCCTGGGCAGATAAGATGGTAGCGGTGTTTACACCAATTACTTCGCCGGAAGAATTTACTAATGGGCCGCCGGAGTTACCGGGGTTTAAAGAAGCATCTGTTTGAATTACATCATCAATAAGCCTTCCGTTACCTGCACGCAATGTGCGGCCAAGTGCACTCACCACACCGGCAGTAACTGTGTGCTGCAAACCCAATGGATTACCAATGGCAATGGCAATTTCTCCCACCTGTAAGGCATCTGAATCAGCAAAGCTTAATGGTTTTAAACCGTGCTCATCAATTTTAAGTACAGCAATATCACTGGATGCATCGGTGCCTTTCAATTCAGCAAGCGCTGTGCGGCCATCATTAAACGTTACTTTAATAGTTGCCGCATCTTCAATTACATGATTGTTGGTAACTAAAAAACCATCGGATGAAATCATAAAACCGGAGCCGGAACCCTGTGTGTTTTCTTTTTGTCCGTTGCGTTTGTTGGAAATTTTTTTCTGTACCTGTATATGCACAACAGACTCACCAGTGTTACGCACCACACCTGTAATGGTTTTGGAGTAAGCATCCGGCAAACCCATGTCATTATTCTGTACAAATGAAATACCTGTATTCATTCCCTTGCAGAGACAAATAACTTACCATTTTATTTTTGCTGACAGGCTGGCATTTAGCAATTGATTAAATTGTGACATAAATAAATATTATGGATGCAATAAAAGCCAATTTTATAAGACATGAATTTATACAGATGATGAAGAGTGCAGACAGCAACACAACTCCACGCTGGGGCAAAATGAATTTTCAGCAGATGGCAGAGCATGTTACGGCTTTTTTTAAAGTATCATCGGGCAAAATAATACTACCCTTTGTATCGCCTGAAGAACATTTGCCTAAATTAAAAGCTTTTTTGCAAAGTGATAAAGAGTTCAGGGAAAACACAAAAGCGCCAGAGCAAATTATTGGTGAAGAACCCTTGCCTCTTCGTAATGCAACAGTTGAACAGGCTATTGAAAAACTGCAGCAAAGCATTGAAGAGTTTTTTAATTTTTTTGCTGATGATCCTTTAAAAACTGCAACACATCCTGTTTTTGGTGCTCTGAATTTTGAAGAATGGATTTTGCTGCATTACAAACATGTGCTGCATCACAGCAAGCAGTTTGGATTGGTGAAATAAAAACATCAGTCAATTTTTATTATTTCACTGGTAAGCTTCATATCGGCAAAATTTGAAGTAGTGGTTTGAATGTATGACTTCTGTTTCACTTCAGTGATAATGATGGTAAGAAGCCCGTTTTTTGGCAAATCAGGAAATTTTTGAAACGTTTTTTGGGAGGTTTGAGTGTGTACGTGCAACTGTCAACCCATTTTACTAGAAACTCCATTTCCATTTTGCCGCCAATTTTAGTTTCAACCTGAATACTATCAGTGCGTTTCAAAATAAACGTACCTTCTTCAGTTATCATTTTAAATGTACCCGTTCTGAATTTTGAACAGTTTTTTGTCTGCGTATAACAAACAGTTGAAAAAAACAGGCTCACCAGAATAAAAAAATAAAACTTCATGTTTGGTTTTTGATTTGTTCAGTCAAATGTAAAAAATCGCAGCGTACCTTTGCACCCTAACGATTTGCTGTATGAACAAACTTGAAAGCTATGTAAGTGGCCATTGGATTACAGGTGATGGTGAAGGCCAAACACTTTATAATGCTGTAACAGGCGAAGCCATTGCATCTGCTTCCACCAAAGGATTGGATTTTAAATCGGTGCTTGAGTATGGAAGAACAGTTGGTAATCCTGCATTAAGAAAAATGACCTTTCATGCAAGAGGAAATATGCTCAAAGCGCTGGCATTACATTTAAGAAATCATCTTCCTAAGTTTTATGATATCAGTTATAAAACCGGAGCCACTAAGGCTGATAGCCGGGTGGATATTGAGGACGGAATCGGTAATTTATTTGCCAACGCATCGCTCCGCAGAAAATTTCCGGATGAAGTTTTTTGTATTGATGGTGAGAGCCACAACTTCGGCAAAAACAACACGTTTATGGGCACACATATTTTGGTGCCCAAAGAAGGAGTGGCGGTTCATATCAATGCATTCAACTTTCCTGTATGGGGAATGCTTGAAAAGATTGCCGTAAATCTTTTAGCAGGAATGCCTGCTGTTGTAAAACCCGCAACAGTAACATCGTACTTAACTGAAGCTGTGGTGAAAGAAATCATCGCCTCTAAAATTTTGCCCGAAGGCGCTTTGCAGTTGCTTTGCGGCAGTGCAGGTGATTTATTGACTCATGTTATTTCGCAGGATGTGGTCACATTTACAGGGAGCGCTTCAACCGGGTTGATGCTGAAATCAAATCAAAACATTTTAAAAGAAAACGTGCCATTTAACATGGAAGCCGATTCATTGAACTGCATTGTGCTGGGCAATGATGTAACCCCTGAAAAACCGGAGTGGGAAATATTTGTAAAAGAAGTGCGTAAAGAAATGACATTGAAAGCCGGGCAGCGTTGCACCGGCATCCGCCGCATTTTTGTTCCTGAAAATAAAATGGAAGAGATGTGGAACGCTATTGCAGGTTCTTTATCACAAACTGTTATTGGCAATCCATTGAATGAAAAAGTGCGGATGGGAAGTCTTGCCGGTGAAACACAGCGCAGAGAAGTAAAAGAACAGGTGCAGAAGCTTTTATCATCATCTCAAATTATTTATGGTTCGCTGGATAGCGTTGAAGTGGTGGATGCAGAT
Source organism: Chitinophagaceae bacterium (assembly GCA_019747705.1). Taxonomy (GTDB): domain Bacteria; phylum Bacteroidota; class Bacteroidia; order Chitinophagales; family Chitinophagaceae; genus Lacibacter. Next base: position 31,563 of record JAIEQM010000072.1, read on the forward strand.
GCAGATAAAGGCGCATTCATGAGTCCATTGTTATTGATGAATGAAAAACCTTTTGCTTCAAAAGAGGTGCATGAAGTAGAAGCATTCGGCCCCGTGAGCACCATCATGCCCTACAAAACAACAGATGAAGCCATTGCGTTGAGCAAACTTGGTAAAGGAAGTTTGGTTACTACTATTGTAACAGCGGATTATAAAACTGCAAAGCAATACGTAATTGGTGCAGCAACACATCACGGTCGGATTTTAGTATTGAATAATGAATGTGCAAAAGAAAATACCGGTCATGGTTCACCACTTCCATTATTGGTGCATGGCGGACCGGGCCGTGCAGGTGGTGGTGAAGAGATGGGTGGCATTCGTGGTGTAAAACATTATTTGCAACGTACTGCATTGCAGGGTTCACCCACAACCATTACTGAAATCACCAACGTATATCAGCCACATGCCAAAGGAAAAGACCCTGGCAAACATCCGTTTAAAAAATATTTTGAAGAATTACAAATAGGTGATCAGCTCATAACAGAAAAAAGAATCATTACTTCAGAAGATATTGACCGTTTTGCTGATTTGAGTGGTGATCATTTTTACGCACACATCAAAACCACTGATTTTACAGGAACCATGTTTGAGCGGCAGGTAGCACATGGCTATTTAATTATGAGCATTGCGGCTGGTTTGTTTGTAGATGATTATGACATCAATCCTGTATTGCTCAATTATGGTATTGATGAATTGCGTTTTACCAAACCCGTTTATCCCGGAGCTGAAATTCATATCCGGTTTACATGCAAGGAAAAACTTCCCAATGATAAACGAATCGTTGAGAAACCGGAAGATTTTAAGCGTGGTGATGATATTGATAAAGGCATTGTAAAATGGCTGGTGGAAATGATTGATGAAACAGATGAAGTAACGGGAGTGGCAACGATATTGACGATGGTAGCAAGAAAAGCCTGAATTGCGCTACTGGACAAGATTTTCAAAAATCTACCTGTATAGGGTGATAAATAGGACAATTATGTGAATATTTGTCCTGCTTCGATTTTATATAGGACAAAACTTTCGATTTTTGTCCTATATTTAGAAATCAAAAGACAAAATGCAACAGCTTTTACCCATAACGAAAGAACTTGAAACTGTACAGGTTTTAAAAAAACTGGCTCAAACTCACAGGGCGCTGGCAGAACTGAAAGGCCTCGTTACCAGCATACCTAACGAAAATATCTTAATTGAAACGCTTACGCTAAGAGAAGCGAAAGAAAGCAGTGCCATTGAAAACATCATCAGCACAATGGATGAAGTGTATCAGGGTAATTTACTGGATAACCAGTTTAGTTCACCCAATACAAAAGAAGTGCATCAATATGCTGCGGCATTAAAAAAGGGATTTGCGTTGGTTAAAAAAAATGGATTATTAACCAACAATATTATTTTACAGATACAGGAAACACTTGAAGAAAATAATGCAGGCTTCAGAAAGCTGCCCGGAACAAAACTGCTGAATGATAAAACAGGAGCAGTTATTTATACGCCGCCACAGGAGTATGAAACAATAATCAATTTAATGCAGAACCTTGAGCAGTATATAAATAACGATGAACCGGATCGTTCAGACCCTCTTATAAAAATGGCAGTTATTCATCATCAGTTTGAAAGTATCCATCCTTTTTATGATGGCAATGGAAGAACAGGAAGGATTATTAATATACTTTACCTGGTACAGAAGGGGTTATTAAACCTCCCGATACTTTATTTAAGTAATTACATCATAAAAAATAAAACAGCATATTACAAATTGTTACAGGAAGTCAGGGAAAAAGAAAACTGGGAGGATTGGGTGATGTATATGCTAACCGGCGTGGAAGAAACTGCCACGCAAAGTATTATTCTCATTACCGGTATAAAAAACCTGATGCAACAATATAAAGTTTCAATAAGGACCCACTTACCGAAACTGTACAGCCAGGATTTAATTAATAACCTGTTTAAGTACCCCTATACAAAAATTGAGTTTATAGAACGGGATTTGCAGGTGAGCCGTAAAACAGCGGTTCGTTACCTGGAGCAGTTACAGGGTTTGGGTGTGGTTAAAAAAAGAAAAGTAGGAAGAAACAATTTTTATGTGAATGAAGAGCTGTATAAATTGCTTTCTTTAAACGCTTTTTAAAAGAATGTTTAATGGATAATATCTTCAAAACAGCAGCTCCTGAGAAATCAAAACTATCTTTACAAAAACGATTGGTATGGCAGATGCATATATAAAATCAGAAACCCACCAGGGTATTACCACTATAGAATTCTTTCATCCGCAAAGCAATTCATTACCTGCAAAATCATTAACAGAACTGGCAAGCGCCATTACACATGCGGGAACTGATCCCAATACTATTGTTATTATCCTCCGCTCAGCAGGTGAAAAAACATTTTGTGCCGGCGCCAGTTTTGATGAGCTGGTGGCTATTCAAAATGAAGCGGAAGGTTTGCAATTCTTCAGCGGTTTTGCCAAAGTAATCAATGTCATGCGCAAGTGCCCTAAGTTTATTATTGGAAGAATTCAGGGCAAATGTGTGGGCGGTGGCGTGGGTATTGCAGCATCGGTTGATTATGCCATTGCAACCAATAAAGCAGAAGTAAAGCTGAGTGAACTGGCAGTGGGTATTGGTCCGTTTGTAGTGGGCCCGGCAGTGGAACGCAAGGTTGGCACTGCTGCCTTCAGTGCTTTGTCTATTGATGCATCATCTTTCCGCAATGCAGAATGGGCCAAACGGAAAGGGTTGTTTGCTGAAGTACATGACTCTATTGAAAACATGGATGAATCTGTTACCAAACTCTCTGAAACACTTTCGCATTCCTCACCGGAAGCCATGAGTGAAATGAAAAAAATATTCTGGAAAGGAACCGATCACTGGGATGATCTGTTGATTGAACGTGCAAAAATCAGCGGACGATTGGTGCTGAGTGCGTTTACGAAGAATGCAATTGCAAAATTCAAGGCTAAGAGTAGCTAGGAGGAAAAAGAGATGAAAGAGAATTTTGAGACTGTATAGCAGATTGTGTAAACACAATTTTAGAGTCTGCATCTTTTTTGAAAGATAGTTAAATATTGAT
>JAIEQM010000014.1 GCA_019747705.1 Chitinophagaceae bacterium
TGGTACCTGCCTGAAAAAACAGATTATAATGTTTTTGCTGCGAAGTACCCCATGAATGGTGAACTGAAACAGCAGGACAGTAAAATAAAAGCTATGGAACAGTGGTGTGATGAAGTTAAGATTGAGTTTACTCCAACTTTTTTTGTAAACGGGCATCAATTGCCTGAAAATTATAACGTAAACGAATTAAAATATTTTCTTTCCAATTAGTCTGGGAGAGAAAAGCACCGCAGACTATCGGTAATAGTTGCAAATATTACCGGGTGCAGCCGCTACTACGTTCACGGGCTTAAACGAGAAGCAACAATCTTTTAATTTCAAATTCTTAACAAATGAAAAAGTTTCAAACATTAGGTAAGAGCCTAACAAAAGAACAACAAAAAAAAATAATGGGTGGTGATGAACAAATTGGAGAAGGCTCTGGAGGAAGCGGAGCTAATTGCCCGCTTAGCTGCAGTTCAATTGATTGCTCAGGAAATTGTAAGTGTTTTAACGAGTTCACACAAAATCAATATTGTGGTAAGAGGTAATAAATCTATTTTCATGAGTAGGTTTGAATATTCTTTATTCAAACCTACTTTTTACATGATAAGGATTGTAATAATGCTTTTGCTTTTTCTGTTACAAAAAACAAAAGCTCAATTAACAAATTCTTCTTTTACAATTAATGGAAAAATAACTACTGATTCTGGTCGGGTAAAATTATTGCCCGTAAGTGATATTTCTTTTTATAAAGATACCAAGATATTTTCAGAGTCAGCATTAGTTGCAGGGGGAAGATTCAGGGTATCAGGGACAATTCAATACCCTCAGGCATTTCGGTTAAGACTTGAAAATTCAGAAGGGGTTAAATATATATCAGGAATATTTTTTGTTGAAAAAGGGACTAATACCATTCGATTTAATTCGGATTCAAACTGGGTAGTGCCTTTTGGAGAATACAAAACCATGAATGAATTTCGTAATAGCTTCTTAAAATATTTCTCAGAAGTAGCTGTAAAGGATTCGATAATCAAAGCAGTAGCAGATAGCTTTTCGAGGGTATATGGAGATAAAGTACCTCTTAAATATAAAAGTTATTTGACTATTCTTCAGGAGCAAAACAAACAGTTTGAAAGAGGTTTGTTTCAAAGCTATGTGGACCATAATCCTAAATCATATGTTGCTTTATGGAATCTAATAAATTATCAAAGCTTCGAATATTCTCCAGATCTGGATAGCATATATAATAGTTTTGCAAGCGAACTAAAAAATACGTATTCGGCCAAAGCCTTCGCAAAAAGGCTTTTAATTTCAGGAAAAACTGCGCCAGGTAATTTTTTTCCTGAATCACTTTTTTTTAATACAGATTATGAAAGAAGGAATTTAAAAATTCTTTTGGTAAATAAGAAAATCACACTCGTAGATTTTTGGTTTAACTCTTGCAACCCCTGTATTTCACAATTTTCATTACTCAGGCAGTTTTACTCTGAATATCAAAACAAAGGTTTTAATATAATCGGAATTTCTGTAGATAGAGCAAAAGATTCTCTTAAATGGAAGCAGGTAATCTCAAAAGAAAAATTGCCATGGACTCAACTTATAGATCTTAATAGTGCTGCTCAAAGGCTCGGAATAAATGCGTATCCAACTAATTTCTTACTTGATAGCAGTGGAAAAATTGTTGTAAGGGACATAAGCTTATTAGAGCTAGAAGTGTATTTGAGAGAAAATTTGAAAGAATAATTTAGAACTTTATTTTCAAAACAAACAATGCTTTCATTTTAGTATATAAAATATTTTCTTTCCAATTAGTCTGGGATTGAAAAGCACCACAGACTATCGGTATCAGTTGCAAATGATATCGGGTGCAGCCGCTACTGCGTTCACGGGCTTAAACGAGAAGCAAACATTCTTTTAATTTCTAAATCTTAACAAATGAAAAAGTTTCAAAATTTGGGAACTTCATTAAACAGGGAACAGTCAAAAAAAATTAAAGGCGGATGTTTTGGTTGTAAAGAAGTTGGTGGTGGTGGAAACAACACATGTTATAATACATGCCCAAACGGGAAAAAATGAGGTTTGGATTGCCCCGGGTCTTGCTTTGCCTATAATGAGGCACCAGGGGGATGGATTATCTGTAATGGGACTGCATACAATTATGGGTGCCAGTAGATAAGCTAAAAGAGGCTGTCTCAAAAGTCTGAGACAGCCTCTTTTTATTCGATAAGGTGATGGAGAAAGTTTTCGTTTATGCGATTCTCAAAGCCTTCATTTTACTTTTGAGACAGCCTCTTATTACTCATTAAATAGTTTTTAATCAATGCGAAAAATTGTAATGCTTTTTTTACTCCTGAATATTAATTTATATGGAGTATCACAAGATAAGGGCACAAGTATTTACAAAGTAAAATGTAAACAGGATGCTTCCTACAAAAATGTAAAAGGAGCCCCAATGGAGCCATTAGACATTGTATCAATTGACCGCTCTAATAATTTCCAGATAGTAAAATACTCATTCGATTTAAGACCATTTTTTTTTGACGAGTATAAAAATTCAAGATTTTCTAAGGATAGTTTTACCAATTTTTCAAACAAATATTTGATTGATACGGTAAACCTAAATAAGTGGAAAACGAAGAATGATTTATATATTGAAATTCGGAAATTAAAAGATAATGTTATTCAGATTACACCAGATTTAAATTGGTCGGGAGTTTTTTCTGATGACAAACCCTTTTTTATAAACCCAAATTCGTTTCCAAACGACGATTATATTAATATTAAGTTTAATATAGATTATTGGTTTTTTAAAAAGCAAATAAAAAGCATTGACTTTATTATCAAACCAGATGCAAGGGGGATTCCTAAAAAACATAATGCTGCAATTTTTAATACTTGGGGAGGAGCCAGAAAAATATTTAAGGGCATGCTTTATGTTGGGAGTGATAGTTTTATGGTTAAAATATTTACGCTTCAAAGGAGTTTATTATTTTCAAAATATAACAGTCTTTTTTGTATCTCATCTGCAAATGAAAATTATGTGGAGGTTTTAGACCCTTCTTTCCCTGCCTTTTCATATCAAGACAGCGTTTATGTTGGAAATAAAGTAGTGATTCTTGATAGTATTTCATCAAATGGAGATTTGGTTTTTTTCAAAGAAGTAGGCACTAACCCTGCCATGAAGGGTTTGCAAGCAGGTGGAACAATAAAATCAATAGAAGGTGAAGATTTCATAAATAATAAGTATATAGAAATTACTTTGAACAATAAACAATCAAACAAATATTCGCTATTGCATTTTTGGGGTTCGTGGTGTGGCCCATGTATTGAGAATATTCCAAAACTTAAAGAGCTTCATAATAAGTATAATGATAATGTTTTAATTATAAGCTTACCCTATGAATCTACTATAGATACAACAAAAGCAAGAGCTTTAATTCGAAAGTTCGATATTAATTGGACTCAAATAATTCAATTTCGGGATGCTCCCTTTAGTAAACCTGCTGTCATTAAAGACTTACGAATCGACGCTTTTCCTACATACATTTTGCTTAATTCAAAAGGAGAAATATTAGTGAGGACGTCTGACATTTCTGCGATCGAAAAAATAATTTCAATAAAGTAAGCGGATGAAATTTGGTTTTTATAAACAACATGACTCCATGGACTGCGGCCCCACCTGCCTCGCCATGGTCTGTAAACATTATAAGAAAAACATCTCTATCCAGTTACTCAGGGATAAAACACAAATAGGTAAAGAAGGTGTAAACTTATTGGGCATTAGTGAGGCGGCCGAAAGCATCGGTTTCCGTACCAGCGCCGTTAAAATTACTTATGAACAGTTATACAAAGAAGCAGCTTTACCTGCTATTCTCCACTGGAGCCAAAATCATTTTGTAGTAGCTGTTCCGCAAAAAACAAACGGTAAAAAATTTACCGTTGCAGACCCTGCCAAAGGCATCATCACCTATACCAAACAGGAGTTTTTACAATACTGGGCTAGTAATAAAAATAACGGGCAGGAAGAAGGTATTGCTTTGTTATTAGAGCCCACTCCTGCTTTTCATAAGTATGAAGAAGATACAGCAGGCAGCGATGTTACAAAAGATAAACAACTTGGCTTCAAAAATATTTTCAATTATATACTGCCTTATAAAAAATTAGTGTTTCAATTGTTTGTGGGTTTAGGTGTAGCAAGTCTCTTACAACTCATCCTTCCTTTTCTTACGCAAAGTGTAGTGGATGTGGGTATCAATACCGCCAATATTCATTTTGTTTATATTGTACTGCTTGTACAAATAGCATTATTTGCAGGCAGGCTGGTAATAGAGTTTGTACGTAGCTGGATACTCTTACACATCAGCACCCGCATCAATGTTTCTATTCTTACAGATTTTCTCATTAAACTCATGAAGCTGCCGGTTTCTTTTTTTGACAGTAAAAAAACCGGTGATATCCTGCAACGGATGAACGACCACAGCCGTATCGAATCCTTCCTCACCGGCTCATCTATCAATGTTTTGTTTTCATTAGTTAATCTGTTGATATTTTCAGTGGTACTTGCTGTTTTTAATACCGGCATCTTTATGGTGTTTGCCATTGCAAGCATTCTTTACTCTTTATGGGTTATTCTGTTTCTGAAAAAGCGAAAGGAACTGGATTACAAACGTTTTGAAATTGCATCGCAGGAGCAAAGCGCCACCATTCAATTGGTACAGGGCATGCAGGAAATAAAGCTCGCAGGCGCAGAACAACCCATGCGCTGGAACTGGGAACGTTTACAGGCAAAACTGTTCCGTTTCAGTATGAAAAGCCTCAGCCTTAACCAATGGCAGCAGAGTGGTGCGTTCTTTATTAACGAAGGCAAAAATATTTTCATCACTTTTCTTTCCGCCAAAGCAGTAATTGACGGCCAAATGACACTCGGCAGTATGCTGGCGGTGCAATACATTATTGGTCAGCTTAACAGCCCTATTGAGCAAATGATTGGTTTTATACAAAGCTGGCAGAATGCTAAAATAAGTATGGACAGGCTCAATGAAATTCATACCATAGCAGACGAAGAACCTGCACATAAAAATTTGTTGAAGGAATTGCCGTTTGCATTTCAAAGGCAATTGGTGGGAGGGAAAAGCGGCCCATCTAAATCTTCCCCAAGGGAAGACTTCTCAACAGCACAAGGCCAGCGTGTGGAAGAGCATAATTTTTATACTGCCGGTTTGAATTTTAAAGATGATAATTCAAAAGTATTATCTGAGAATAGCGAGGGCTGGGCAGAGATGGCCTCCGCCTTGGGAGGAGGTCGGGAGGAGGCCGTGGGTTGGGTGGGGCTCTCCAATCTTTCCTTCACCTATTCCGGTGCAGGAAACGAGCCTGTATTAAAAAACATCAACCTGCAAATACCCAAAGGAAAAACAACTGCCATAGTTGGCACCAGCGGAAGCGGCAAAACAACCCTGCTCAAATTGTTATTGAAATTTTATGAACCGCAAAAAGGTGAAATAAAAATTGGTTCAGCACCGCTGGAACATATGAGTCCCCGCACATGGCGCTCTCATTGCGGCGTAGTAATGCAGGAGAGTTTTATTTTTTCTGATACCATTGCCAGGAACATTGCAGTAGGTACTGATAAAATTGATATGACCAGGCTGGTACGTGCAGTTACAATTGCCAACTGTAAAGAGTTTATTGAAAGTTTACCGCTTGGATTTAACACAAAGATAGGAGCAGAAGGTAACGGCATCAGTATGGGGCAGAAACAACGCATACTCATTGCACGCTCTGTTTACAGGGACCCTGATTTTATCTTTTTTGATGAAGCTACCAACAGCCTTGATGCCAATAATGAAAGTGTAATTCTTGAAAACCTGAATTCATTTTTTAAAGGCCGTACTGTAATTATTGTGGCACACAGGTTAAGCACTGTAAAACATGCTGACCAGATTGTGGTATTGAACAAAGGCGTGATTTCAGAAAAAGGAACGCACCAGGAACTGGTAAATCTCAAAGGAGAATATTATACACTTGTAAAAAATCAATTGGAACTGGGAGAATAAAATGCCACAAGCAAGTACCATACAACAGGAACTGATTAGCACAGATGTGCAGGAAATTATCAGCTACAAACCACATTGGTTCATCCGGAAAGGCAACATGATTTTCTTTTTAGTATTTGCAGCTTTGCTGGCCGGTACATGGTTTATCAGTTACCCGGATATTGTTAAAGGTTCGGCAAGAATTGTAGCGATTGACGGGCCAAAAATGGTGAATACAAAAACAGAAGGAATTATTAAAAAACTCTTGGTTGCCAATGAAGCAACAGTTAAAGAAAATCAGCCATTGGCTTATATGCAAAGCCTTGGCCGGCATCAGGAAGTAATGGATTTGAAACAATGGATTGAGTCTGTTGAAGTACCTGTACGTGCAGACAGTCTTGAACTCATTCTCAAGTTTCCGTTGGCAACATTTGCACAACTGGGAGAGTTGCAGCAGGACTATGAGCTTTTTTACATACAGTATAAAGAAACACAACAGCTTTTGTCAAGCGGTTTCTATCAGCAAAAAAAGAAAGCGCTTCTTACTGACATCGGATACATTGCATCACTCAAAAACAACCTTCAAAAACAAAACAACCTTTTGCAGCAGGAATATGCCGTACAGCAAAAAGATTACAGTGCAAAAGAATATTTAACCAATGAAAAAGTAATTGCCCCGCTTGAGTTAAACCAGGAAAAAGGGAAAATGCTTTTAAAAGAGCAGGGACTGGAGCAAATGAATAACCAGATCATTAACAGCAATATTGCATTGCACAACAAACAAAAAGAATTGCTGGAGCTGCAGAAGTTTGTAAGTGATCAGAAAATAAAATTCCTTTCGGCGCTGTTAACCCTGAAAGCAAAAACAGCAGAATGGATGCGTAAATATGTTGTAACAGCGCCGCAGGGGGGTAAGTTGTATTACACATCATTTTTTACTGAAAACCAACTGGTGCCGGTGAATACTGATTTGTTTTATGTGCAACCAGAAACAAGTATTTATTATGCAGAGTTAAAAGCAGGCCAGGATGGTATTGGTAAAATTTCCAATCATCAAAATGTATTGCTTCGTTTGCAGGGCTATCCTTCTGAGCAGTTTGGCTACTTGAAAGGCAGCGTGAGTTATATTTCCAATATGCCCAGCCGTAACGACAGCTTTATAGTAAAAGTAGCATTACCCCGGGGCCTGGTAACCAATCAAAACAAAAAGGTGTATTTCAGAAACAACCTGCTTGCAACGGGTGAGATTATAACAAGTAACAGAAAATTATTTGACCGTTTTGTCGGAAGGCTTTATGAAATTCTAAAAAGGAATTAAAAAATATTGTTTGCAAACATCAGGTGTAAGAGTTGAGTACCTGAATCAAAGCTCAACCTTAAATATTAAAAAACAAGAAAATGGAAAAGTTCCAAAAATTAGGTAAAATCCTTTCAAAGAAAGAACAAAAGAAAGTTATTGGTGGCAATCATTCAGGTTGTGAACCGTCAGTAGTATGCTGTAGATCAGGGCGTGGCAGTGGTGGTGCAGCTTGTATACCCGGGTGGTGTAATGATGGCTGTGGGAACATGACCTATTGTACATGTAATGGCGGAGGAGCTCAGCCTTAATAACAAAGAGGGTGTGGTATTAACAAAAAATAAATACCGCACCTTATTATTAACCTGAACATTTTCTCCCTTCAACTTGTATTTACAGTATAATAATATTGATTTATGCGAACCACACTGCCCGTCATTCTTATCATTTTTTGTTGTCAATCTCTTCATGCACAATATCTCGACAGTATTATTAAACGGCTTGAGAAAAACGCACCGGCTGAAACTATTTATATTCATTATGACAAAGATGTATATGCGCCGGGTGAAACCATTTGGTTCAAAGCGTACCTTTTTACAAATAATATGCCTTCTGAAATCAGCACCAATTTTTATGCTGAGATTTATGACACCAAAGGGATACTTATAGAAAGGAAATTATATCCAATTGTATCAGGATCTGCCTATGGATATTTTGTTATACCAGATTCACTTTTGATCAATAAAATATATTTCAGGGCTTATACGCCTTTCATTTTAAAAAATCATAGAACAAACATCTATGAGCAATCAATTCCTTTGTCAGGCAAGGGTATTACTTTCACTGATCCGGGTCCTTCGGTTCCGTCTTTGCATTTTTATCCTGAAGGCGGAACGATGGTAAATGGTGTTACCACAAGAGTGGCATTTAAATCAACTTACGCTGATGGTAATCCTGTACCAATAAGCGGAATCGTCAAAAACAGCAGCGGTGGTACTGTAACAACAATAACTACAGGTAAAGACGGGATGGGCGTATTTGATTTTACTCCATCTCAAAATCAATACGAAGCTGTTTGGTATGACGGGCAGAAGAGGATGTATTCTTCTTTATTGCCCGCTGCAAAGAATGAAGGACCCGTATTAAATGTGAGTAATGAAGTGGATAAGATTTCTTTTTCCGTAAGCATTAATCCTGAAAGTAAAAAAGACCGGTCTGTTTATTATCTTCTTGTACACAGGGGGAAAAATTATTTCTATGAAATAAAACTCAACCTTGAAAATTCTTTTTCAGTAAAAGGGAATGTACCATCAGGAGATATGGGTACAGGAGTTACAGCATTTACGTTATTCAATTCCAGGCAGCAGCCGGTAGCAGAGCGGGTGGTTTTTATACAAAACCCGGGATTCAGGTCTGCGGCAACCTTTAAAAAAAATAAAAATGGATCCGGCAACGGTTATGATGATTATGAAATTGAGCTGAGTGATACCGCACTTGCCAATATGTCAATAGCAATTAAGGAAGCAGATAGTTTGTTTCGCAATCAACCCGATATTTTTTCAGAAGTTTTGTTATCTCCTTACTTTAAAGAAAAAATTAATTACGCAAGCGGATGTTTTACACATTCCTCACCCGAATGCCGTGCATACGCTGATCTGCTCATGTTAACAAATACATACAATAGAAGTATATGGGATATAATGAAAGCAGATACCGCCAGTGTTACTGTTCCTGAAAACTATATTACACTTAAAGGAACAGTTAAGGACCTTACATCGGAAGAATTGGCAAGTGCAGGTGATTTGATATTACTGCTTAAAGAAAAGGAAAAGCTGCTGGATGTAATGAGTTTAAAACTGCAAAAAGATGGTTCTTTTACTGCCGACGGCCTGCTGCTTTTTGATACTATTACTATTTCTTATTATCTCAGCAATCTAAAAAATAAAAATTTCCGGGTTTTGCTGGATGATATACGGTATAGTAATGTTTCATACGGGAATCCCGGGGGGATGGGCAATAATGTAAATACCACTACGGGGTATTCTCAGAATCAAACGAAAAGTAATAGCCCTAACGAAATCAAGTATGCAGATAGTGCTGTTGCTTCAAAGCAACTTAAGGAAATTATTATAACCGGCAGAAAAAAAACCAGGGTTCAAATGCTGGATGAATTTTATACAACAGGCCCTTTTAAAAGTGATAAAGCATATAAGTTTGATATTGAAGGAGATGCTTTTAAGGAGGCAATGATTGATATTGTTCAATACTTAACGGGAAGGGTGCCCGGTTTGCAAATTGTAAGGTCATCATACGCCGGTTCTGATGTAAAAATTACATGGCGACAATCAGTTGTTGCAGTTTATATTGATGAAATGTTTACTGATCAGTCAGCTCTTTTACAAATGCCTGTGCAAAATATTGCTTATGTAAAAGTTTTCCGGCCACATTTTATTGGCATGCCTGCGCTTGCAGGATCAGGCAGTTCAAGTGGTTTTGGATTATCAAGGGATAATGGCGGGCTTGGCGCCGGCGGTGCCATCGCTATTTATACAAAACGGGGCAATAAGGATGATAAAAAAAACAAGCCTATCCTTTCAAATAATACAGTTGAGTTTTATGGTTTCTCATCAACCGGGGATTTTGATACAAATGTTAATCGAAATACTGAAAACGCAGCAGGAAATAATTCAACCGGAAAAACTGTTTACTGGAACCCTTCTGTTGTTACAGGAGGCAAACGAAACAAAGCAGTAATAACAACAAGAAGCTTGCCGGGGGATAAAAAATATGTTTTAACATTGGAAGGAGCTAATGTGAAAGGAGAGCTGGTACGAATAGAAAAAATAATTAATTGAAATGATATAACAGTTTAACTTAAAATCATTTTTTCCTTTCTTCTCAATCCAAAAAATCCTCCTCCCCTTTCGGCCCGTATTTATCAAACAGCTTATCAATAGCCCCGCCAAAAATGGGGAACTTTTCTTTGGCAAAACTTTTAATTACATCAACAGCCGCAAAAGCCTGTTGCTCTGTGAGTCCTTTTTCCATTAAACGGTTGATGAGTTCCTGCATACAGTAAGGTTTAGTCTTTAAGTACAAATGTTTCCCAGCCATCATACAACCCGTTATAGCGGGCAGCTTCTTTTGCAAGATACAGGGTTAATCGGTTCATGGTTTTTAAATCCGGTTTATCAGGCCGGTACATCTGCAATACAAATGGATGAGAGGAAGAATCCTGCAATACATCCAGCTTTTCCACTAAAAATTTTTGATCATACACCCGGAGGAAAAAATTTCTCCGGTCATCTTCTGTTTTAAAATACAACCAGTGGTCAATACGCCTTTCTTTTTCTAATTTGTCACCAGCCTGTGTTAATTTCAAAATCACTTTCTGATTTTTCATGGATTCCATTTGTTCTTCACCCGGGTAAAGAAACTTTAAATACTGGCCCCAGCTTTTATCTTCTTTAATGCTGATGATATAGCTGTATTGCGGAAAATTGGTTTTGTAATATTCAGTAAGATATTTCCGCAGCAGCAATGTATCGTTCACATAATAATAATCTGTGCGTTCGCAATTATAAGTAAATGTGCCGGCATGGATCCTTCTTTTTTTCTTTTCAATAAGTTCATTGGCGCCATCGGAAATTTTATAGAGTTTTTGAAATTCCTGCGCCGTGGGGAACCCCTCCTTATTGCACTCGTTAATTTTTACACCGGTAATAACAAGATAATTATAACTGATAACCGGTGCTTTTTCTTTTAAAGCCATATTCACCAGCACGGAGCCGGCTCCTTTATCATAGGAAGCCATATAAGTATCCCATTCTTCTTTGGCGCCCTGTGCTGTGGCATGGCATGATAAAACACCAGCCAGAAAAAAAGCGAACAGCCATTTCATGCCGTGAAAGTAAATGGAAATTGCGGGTCAGGAGAATTTGAGTTCTTAAAACTTCAATAAAAATCCCGCCGTTTTTAACGTCGGGATTCTTATCTTATTTCGTACCTCCTACTTCTTATATCATGCCTTATGCCACTTTGAGCATACTCAGCTTACTCTTATCAAACTTGTGCATAGCATAGTCCAGTGTTAAATGGAATTTCTTTTCATCGCTGCCCGGCATTTCAAACATGGCATCTGTTAAAATGCTTTCGCAAATACTTCTTAAACCACGTGCACCCAGTTTATATTCCATAGCTTTCTCCACCATAAAATCATATACATCGTTATCAATGGTGAGTTCAATACCTTCCAGGTCAAATAATTTGTGATATTGTTTGATGAGTGCATTTTTAGGTGTCACCAGAATTTCACGGAGTGTTTCAGCATCCAGCGGATTGAGGAAGGTTACCACAGGTAAACGACCCAGCAACTCAGGTATCAAACCAAAACTTTTCAGATCCTGCGCATTTACATACTGCAGCAGGTTTTTCTTCATGTGCTCCTGCTCTTCTTTGTTTACATTAAAGCCAATGGCATTGGTATTTACACGGCGTGCAATTACTTTATCAATACCATCAAAAGCGCCGCCGCAAATAAACAGGATGTTGGAAGTGTTGATCTTGATGAGTTTTTGCTCCGGATGCTTGCGGCCTCCCTGTGGTGGCACCAGCACTTCTGTTCCTTCTAAAAGTTTCAGCATACCCTGCTGCACACCTTCGCCACTTACATCACGTGTAATGGATGGGTTATCACCTTTGCGGGCTATCTTATCAATTTCATCAATATATACAATTCCTTTTTCAGCCGCTGCCACATCATAATTGCACACCTGCAGCAAACGTGTAAGAATGCTTTCCACGTCTTCACCCACATAACCTGCTTCAGTAAACACTGTAGCATCAACTATTGCAAACGGCACATTGAGTAAGCGTGCAATGGTTTTGGCCAGTAATGTTTTACCGGTTCCGGTTTCGCCCACCATTACAATGTTGCTCTTTTCAATCTCTACTTCACTTTCCGTTTTTTGCTTTAAGCGTTTGTAGTGATTGTAAACAGCAACAGCCAGTACTTTCTTGGCATCATCCTGGCCAATAATGTATTCATCCAGAAAGCGTTTGATTTCAACCGGCTTTTTTACATTGAGTTTGAAATTGGAAACCGTTGATTCACTTTTCAACTGCAGTTCCTGCTGAATGATTTCCTGTGCATGCTCCACACAATTTTCACAGATATGCCCTTCCTGACCTGCAATCAGAATTTTTACTTCATCCCTGTTGCGGCCGCAGAAAGAACAATGCAGCATATTGTTTTTTGCCATTAAGTTGGATTTTATGCGAACGGCCCCTTAGCAATCCGCCTTCAAAGATAGGAAAGGGTTTTAAAAGCACATAGTTTAATCTTGGAACATAAATCACACCATATCAGGCTGTTAACCCGGTGCTTTTTTAAACCAAAAAAGGATGAGTTGTTTAACTCACCCTTTTATCAATAGCATTTCTGCGTTTAGAGTTTATCGAGAACACCGTCCACAATGCCATAAGCCACCGCTTCGTCTGCATTCATCCAGTAATCACGGTCAAAATCTTTCATTACTTGTTCCAGGCTTTTGCCACAGTTCTTTGCTAATATTTTAGCGCCCAGTTCTTTTGTTTTTGCAATTTGATTAGCCAATATTTCCAAATCGGCGCTGGTGCCCTGTGCACCACCAATACTTGGCTGATGGATCATTACTTCACCATGCGGATAAATAAACCGTTTACCCTTTGTACCACCGCTCAGCAAAATAGAACCCATGCTGGCGGCCATGCCCATACAAATAGTACTCACCGGTGAGCTGATCATTTTCATGGTGTCATAAATCACCATTCCGCTTGTAACTACACCACCGGGACTGTTAATAAACAATTTAATTTCTTCACCAGGCTTTACAGCATCTAAATACAAAAGTTTATTTACAATTTCTTTAGCAGAGTTATCATGCACCACGCCCCAGAAAAATATTTTACGCTGCTCTAAAAACTTTTTATTGTAAGGACCAAAGGCAGCGGCAGTAAAATTCTCCAATGGATTTTCTTTGGGTTCTTCTTCACCTTCATCATCCATTCTTACGGGATATTTTAAATATTGTTCGTTCATCTGTTACTGATTTTTATACCTGGTAATTATTGTTCTTTGGCTTTGCGGGGGTTCATCACCAGCACCTCATCCACCAGCCCGTAGGCTTTTGCTTCAGCAGCCGTCATCCAGAAATCACGGTCGCTGTCTTCTTTTACTTTATCAAATGTTTGTCCGCTGTGGAAGGCAATGATTTCATATAGCTCATTCTTGAGTTTCTTCACTTCATTCACCATAATCTGTATATCCGTTGCCTGTCCGCCGGCTCCGCCATAAGGCTGATGCAGCATAATGCGTGAATGTTTCAGTGCAGTTCGTTTGCCTTTTGCACCTGCACACATGAGCACTGCGCCCATGCTTGCGGCAATACCGGTAGTAATGGTACTGATATCCGGCGTAATGTATTGCATGGTATCATAAATGCCCAGGCCGGCATAAATACTTCCACCCGGACTGTTAATGTACATCTGAATATCACGTGTACGGTCAGTACTTTCCAAAAACAATAACTGCGCCGTTACAATATTGGCCACATAATCATTAACAGGCTCACCCATGAAAATGATACGGTCCATCATCAGTCTTGAAAACACATCCATGCTGGCTACATTAAGCGGACGTTCTTCAATGATGTATGGAGTAAGATTGCTGGGGTTGAAGTTTGTTTGATAATTGTGCACGGTGGCGCTTGAAATACCCCGGTGCTTTACGGCATACTTTTCAAATTCTTTATTTAAATCCATGTTATAAATTTTCGGTTACAAGTTAAGGGAAACGATTGGAATGAACATCTTTTCAAATATCATGCGGGGAAAACTTGTGAGACAGAAAGGCAGAAAAAGCAAAATGATACCAGCTTTTGTATTTCATAGCATCGGTTTTGCGCCTGTCCCGATTAATTCGGGGTCGCAATCCCTGTCTGCTGACAGGCAGGCTTTCATCGTCCGGTTATAATGGCATCAAAAAAAACAGCCCGCTGAATTTCATCAGCGGGCCGGGTTTAATATCGTACTTCTTATCTCATACCTCTTACCTCATTCTTCTAATGATGCTGATGCTGATGTTCTTCATTCATCTTAATAAACTCTTCTGCACTTATCAATTTTTCTTCTCTCTTCACTTCACCTTCTGCCCAGTTAAATACTTTTTCAGTGATAATGCGGCGGTAGGCGCCATCAACCTGCTGTTCATCTTTCATCAGCCCTTCCACATACTGGTCCATCCATTCCATATTACCTTCGGCCAGGTTCATGTTGCCAAAATAACCCATGATCTGCTGTTTAAAACTTTCTTTCAGTTCCTCATTGGTAACTCTGAGCTGGTTCTCATTGATAATTTTATCACTGATGAGTGTCCACTTTAATTGATTGATGAAGGTGGGGAATTCGGCTTCAATCTGCTCCGGGCTCTTGGGTTGTTTGTTGCCATCAGGCTGAGTGCTGAGCCATTTTTTCAAAAAGCCTTCGGGCAGTTCCATTTTAGTATCATCCAGCAGCACATGGTACAAATGGTGCTGCAGTTGGTTGCTGCTTTGCTTATCCCAGTAGGCCTGGATATCTTTTTCAATTTCTGCACGGAACTCTGCTTTTGTGGTAATATTTTTACTGGGCATCGCTTCTTTAAAAAATTCTTCGTTCAGTTCCCGTTTTTCAATAAAGCCAACCTTGGTAATGGTGAGTTTATAATGAGCGACTGCATCTTCTTCTTTCAATCCTAAATCACTTAATACCCAATTGCGTTCCTTGTCATCAAATGCATCTTTCAATACAATTACAAGTGTATCATCTTTTTTCAAACCCTGTAATTGGGGGCGGTAAGCTTCTGAAAAATATTTTACCAATAAAGAGTTGTATTTTTTTACGCCACCTTCTAAAACATTACCATCGGCATCACATGCTTCAAAAGTTAAGTTCAGCGCATGGTCATCACTGCTCACAGCTTCCGGCTCTGTCATTTTTCCAAAGCGGTTTTGAAGACGTTCCACTTCTTCTTTCACCATGGCGTCTGTAGCCTTTACTTTATAAAAAGTTGTTTTTGTTTTGCTGAGGCTCAACTCAAAACCCGGCTTTAAACCAATTTCAAATTCAAAACTGTAATCAGCCGGCGCCTCCATACTGGGTTTAAAATCTGCATTGGGCAAAGGCAGCGGCCGGGCAAAAATTTCCAGCTTTTCATTTACCAGGTAATCATTCAATCCTTTTTCAATATTGCGGATCACCTCTTCTGTAAAAATGCCGGGGCCATACATTTTTTTGATCATGCCTGCAGGCACCATCCCTTTACGGAAGCCGGGAATACTGGCATTCTTGCTGTAGTTTTTTAATGTTTTTTCAAATGATGGAAAGTAGTCTTCTTTGCTGATTGTAACGGTGAGTTTGTCAGTAAGCAAACCAATGTTTTCTCTTGTAACTGTTGCCATAGTAATGTTTAAAAAGTTGAAAGGTTCAAAACGTTAAAGAAGTTGAGGAGGCGCAGGAAGTTTTACAACCTATGAAACCTCTTGAACCCCTTCAACCTTTTGAACCTCTGTTGTTTGTCCGGATGGAGGGACTCGAACCCCCACACCTTGCGGCATCAGATCCTAAGTCTGACGTGTCTGCCAATTTCACCACATCCGGAATAGTTTCGTTTAAGAGTTTGAAAGGTTTAGAAAGTTGAAATGTTGGAATAACCATTTTAACCTTTCAACCAAGTAACTTTTAAACGACTTAAAAACGGGCAGCAAAGGTAGGGGGAAAACCTTAAAATGATATGAGTTTAAATAAGGAAAAATCAGCCTTTTCGTTGCAGCCAGCGGTCAAACGCCTCTCTCATTTCTTTTTCTGTGTCATAGAAAAATCCAAAGACCTCAACGTTTAATACTTTAGCCATTTTACGAAGCATGTCTGCGTTAGGCACACTTTCTCCGCTTTCATATTTACTCAGTTGGCTTTGGCTGATGTTAGCTTCAAGGGCAAGGTGCTCCTGTGTAAAATTTTTGAGCAACCGGAACTGTTTAATTTTCTTATACGGCCTAGCTGGGTGTTGGGTGATTTTTAATTTATTGCGAAGCGAAAATAATGAAGAATATTCTTTAGAGTAATAAAATATTCATGAAATGAATAGGAAATATAGCGGGGGGGCATTTTTGCAGCAGATTGACTGGCCGGTAATCTAATTTTTTAAAACGGTTAAAAATTCACAAGAACAATGAAATTCAAAACAAAAATGGGAGCTATAGCTGCACTCCTGGTAATCACATTTGCAGCTTGCAGAAAAGATATTAATAATGAAAAGGCACCAAAAAATGAACCTGAGAACCTTGCGCTTTCACCACAAAAGCAAGAAATTGCAAACGTGGTAAAAGCCAGGCTCGACCTGGTAACACTCGTTTCAATGGATGTATTTGAAAACAATCCGCTTCTTAAGGCACAAGCATTGTCGTTTATTCATCAAAACAGAAAAAACGACAAGGGTGAATCTGTATCATTTGCTAACATTATTAATGCCAAAGCACCTGTTACACAGGAGTTTTCAACCAAATTTCTAGCAGAGTTTGGAAAGCGCCTGGAAACAGGAGATTTTGCATTTGCAAACAGGGTTGAAAAAGAATTGGCTGTAGTTCGGGAAAAAGGCAAAAAGCCTGTTACAGCCAATAGAACAATAGCGAATACAGATTTTTCAGATTGGGATTTTAACTATGTTACCATGGCCCACATTGGCGCATACATTCATTTTCCTTATTCTGAGCAGTTTCAAACTACTGCCAGCCCCTTAATGCATTACACCCACGACCCTTTAAACCCACAGAGTTTTGAAACAGAGGTTTTTTGGCAGCAAGGCCAGCAGTACTCTTCAGACTATGTGAGCGGCAATGAAGAGTGGGCTATGCAAAACGCCACTTTTGTGTTTTTACTGGATGATGCAATTGCAGGCAATCATTTAGACCGTTATGTGGCAAGCCCCTGTGCCCAGGGTAATTTTCTAAATTCTTTGTGTAATAATGAGGAGTATGTAGCCCCTCCTATGCGGCCTGACTCAGTACCACCACCGCCCCCACCGGCTGCAACTTATAACGGACCATTGCAAAACAATATTGCGCCTTTTGCACTTAGCACCATTACAAATGATAAGTACCTGCTTTCTGCTACCATACCCCGCATACGAATTAAAAGTAATGTTAGGTCAGGTTTTTGGAATGGGGATAATCAAATATTTATGTATCGAAGCAGAGCCCGAATTTCGAATCCTAATCAGCGTGATTTTAATATTGCCATTGTAGCAGATACCCCTTTTTTGGTATTTGATAAAAGAATCACAAGAAGTTCTGGAAGTAGAGGATGGTGGGTTGATGTAGGAACTACATATACAAGCCAGTGGGGGCAATAACAAAATAATAATTATATAGCTATTAGTTATCGGGCACATTGGTTGAACTTCTCAGATTGGGAACTGAATTTTAAAGCAAGTGCTGGGGTTACATGGGATACTACAAGAATACCTGTAACTGTTACCGAGCCTAATACTGGTATAACAGTTACCACATACAGGCAGCGTGGTTGGGTGCCAAACTTTAGTGCAACTGCAGATGTAAGCGGCAAAATTCAAATGCGTGCAAAACAAAAACTAATGGGAGAAATTAATTTAGCAAGAGCCAGTTTTATGTCTCAGGCAATTGGTAATAATTTTGGTTTGGGAACGTGTAAAGATACAGGTACACCTGTATGCGAGAGGGAATGGGCTATCCGTTCAATTGGCTCAAATTTTGAATATTTTTGGCGTGTAAACATTACTTATTAATGAAAATAAAAACAATCAAAAACCAAAGGGGAGCAACGCTCCCCAGGTTTTTACCAAAAGCACTGGTACTAATTCTTGCAATCTTAACCATAGCTAATGATTCGCTTGCACAACAGAAGCCCCAAAGCAATCAATCCATTAGTATAATGCCATCAATTATTTTTGATGATATTACGCCCTTGGGCAAAAGTATTGATGTAATGTATGAGCGCAGGTTATGGGAAAAACTGTATGTAAAAGGAGGCGTGCATCTTTCAAATATTCAAAAAATAGCAGGAGGAAGGTCGTCTGATTTTCGATTTCAACCAGGAGTAAATGTAGATGACTATTTAGCCTATTTTAGAAGCCAGGGTATCAGAACTGAAGAAAGTTTTACGCAAAACATGCAATTAGCTGAGTTAAGTATTAATTACCGATTTGGCAAAAGAAATGAGTTTATTCCTGAATTGGGTATTAAAGTAGGTTCAGGATATAAAGCTTCGTTGGATGTTAATGCCAGTACAGTAGCAAGGTTTCAGCGTAACCCGCTTTTTGGCATAATGGTGGGCTTTAATTATGCCATCAAGCTTAAAAATGGTTTTTACTTGCAACCTTCGGTAAGGTTCTACAGCCTTGCAGATCCTAAGTTTCATAAAACAGGAAGCATTTCTGGCTTTAGTTTTGGAGGAAGGTCATTTGGTGTTGCTGTAAGAAAAGATTTATCAAGTAAAACAAAAAAATAAGGCTAAAACTAAAGAGGCATTAATGTTGGTATAGCCAGTATTGTTACATAAAATCTATTGTCCCGACTTTAAACACTTCTTGCGTATAAATAATGAAACCGAAAAAAACAACAAAATCCGGGGAAGCGATGCCCTCCCTTTTTTTTAAAATTAAAATTGCCTTTGTATTGGGCTTTTTTTGGATAGCTAAAACATCAGATGCACAAACAAATACAAAGAGCAACCAGTCATTAAGCATCCTTCCCTCCATCATCTTTGATGATATTATTCCCTTGGGTAAAAGCATTGATTTGATGTATGAAAGGCGCATATGGGAAAAACTCTGTTTAAAAACTGGAGTACACTTTTCAAATATTCAAAAAATGGCGGTTGGTAGAAGGGCGGATTTTGAGTTTGCTGCAAGAACAAATCCTGATGCTTATGTATCTTATTTCATAGGGCGGCCCCTAAGCGATATTGAAAGAACCTTTACTCAAAATATGCAGTTATTGGAGCTAAGCCTTAACTACCGTTTTGGCAAGCGCAATGAATTTATTCCAGAGTTAGGTGTTAAATTGGGTTCAGGCTACGAGGCATCAATTGCTGTATTAGGCACCTCATCAAGCAACGGAATTTTGGTAGCTGGCAATTCTGTTGCAACATTTAAACGTAACCCGCTTTTTGGCATAATGGTGGGCTTTAATTATGCCATCAAGCTTAAAAATGGTTTTTACCTGCAACCATCAGTAAGATTTTACAACCTTAATGACCCTGAGTTTTACAGAACTGGAAGCGGCACTGCCTTTAGTTTTGGCGGAAGGTCCTTTGGGGTTGCAGTAAGAAAAGACCTTTTTACAAAAAGTAAAAAATAAAGATTAACAGGAGCCATATAAAACTGCACCGGGTTGTTTTAAATTTTTTAGATGCCCTTCCTTATTGCTGCTTACAGTTGCCAGGAGAGCCCGGTTGAAGTGTATATTGGAAAAAACCTATCATAACAAAAAAATATGAAATCAATTTGTTTATTCTTGTTTCTAACAATTAACATGATAATAGCAAACGGCCAGTCAAAGTCAATAAGCTTTGGTGCAGGGCCAACCGTAAGCCTTTTTTATTGGCGTGGTGGCCCTATAAAAAATTGGGGTGGCGCCAACGTGAACAACATAGCTCCTCAACGAAAAAATATGGGCGTTTCCTTTGCATTTCAATACAATAAAGAAGTTAAGAAAAACGTAGACTATTTTTTAGCACTTAGCTATGACACTTATGGTATAAAATACAAAAACAAATTTCAAAGGGATAATTTCCTGGTGGATGTAGATACCCGGGAAGATTATACCACCATTTTTTTTAGCGCCGGCTTGGAACGTAAATTCAAGGCCAAAAAGTGGGATATTAATGTTGCGTTAGGGCTTTATACATTTGTGTACTTTGATCAGCAAATTGACCTTGCACCTTATTTTGATAACAACACAGGTGCCGTTATTTATAAAACAAGTGTAGCCAACCGTTGGGGTAATGAAGCAGGTGCACAATTGGGGTTGCGTATAATGTACCCCTTGAATAAACAAATGAAAATTGGAATCAACCCTGTGTATTTTCAAACAATTTCAGCACTCGGAGCTGAAAAGATTTCTGCAAATTTTATTTGTGCTATTAATTTGTAATATCCAGTTTGAAAAGAAGATTTAAGAGTTACAATTGAACAGAGTGGTTCAATAATACCAATTTTAAATAGAATATAGTCCAATAAAAAAGGCATTAAATTTTTGAAACGTATAATACCGCATAAAAGTAAGCTATGGACTAAATAATAATTGTAAGCGGTATAACAACAACACCTCTGCCGTGGTTTGTGTCTCACGAACCATTCTTTTGCGGACGGTAGAAACAAAACTTGGAAAGTACAAACAAATGAAGTTTGGGACCCAAACTGGAACGTGGATAATCACGAGCAAATATTTACTGTTTGGGAAATGGATAATGATACAAGGCAAGAAGTAAATGGAAGTTTAAGCACAACGATTAAAAAAACTATCAGTGGAGCAGAAGTTTCAGTTACTGGAACATTAGGATTTAAAACAACTATAATTTCCAGAGAACCTATTTCATATCAACAAAATTATACATGGAATTCCTACGTTGGTTCAGCTCGCAACCCGACGCAGCCAACAAATTTAGCCCCCATACAAAACAATGCTTTTTTTAATCATTTATTTACAGGCGGGCCTTTATCTTTAATTAATTTTTCGAGCGGATCAGCGAGAGATATTAGGTTTCTTCCAAATGGTGAAGCATGGCCTATAGTTGGATTAGGGTATTTGTCTGATATAACATGGCCATATCAAATAGTACAGTAAAATAGTAAATCATTGGAGTTGAAAATGATTGGCTATAAAAATAATTGAGATATATTCAAATACTTTATTGTAGATAGCTTTTATTTATTCAACTCCAATTTTTTTCTTTTAAAATTTGCTAAAGCGATGAGGAAACTTTCTTTATTTATCTTATTTAATCTTGTCTGCTATATTTTTTGTATTGGACAGGATAGTGTAAAAACTAAACTGTTTTTAAGGTTTTCAAACTTTAAGCCAGACTTTGGTTTTTCCACTAATGAATCTCTGGATATTCCAAATAATTTAAACATTATGGATGCAGACCCTACGAACTTCCCGGGTCACTCTTTTGAAGCAGGAATAAGAAGAAGGCTTAGTTCAACAACTTTTTTAACCAGTTCAATAGGGGTTTTAAAAGCAACTCAAGTTAAAAGCTTTTTAAATTATAGATCAGATGCTGATTTACAAGAATTTGGATTCGTTTCTTTTTATATTATTGGACAATCTTATCAACATAGAAGAATATTTCTAAACAACAGTGTGCAGCAATTTCTGTTTAAAGGTTTGTTTATAGAGCCAGGGGTAAAATTTTCAATGGATATTTCCTCAAAAAAGGAAAATATTGGCCATAGTTTTAATACACTTGCAATGAAAGAAACTTATGCTTCAACCTTTTATGAAATACCCCGTCAATCAACCAACATTATATTGTTTTATAATTTAAGAGTAGGGTACAATTATAAAAGTGTGGGGGCTTCTTTTTTTTATGAACATAATTTTACAAAAATGGAACGCAGATTTTTTTTACGTGGGGTAGAGTATATTGAAAGACAGCCGTTTTGGAAAAACGTAGGGTTTTCTCTGATTTATACGTTTCAAAATTTAAAGCTTTCAAAGCAAAAAATTTAAAACTATACTGGTTCTTAAAAGCACTGATTCAAAATCCCTTAAATTCGGAAAAAGTCTTTAGGGAAAAGCAGTAAAACATGAATTGTTAATTCTGTAATTCTATTTTCAAAATTCCTAATAAAATGAAAAACATATTTTTAGGTGTTCTTTTTTTTGTATTTCAATTTCAGTAAATGCACAAACAAAAGAGACGCCTTCATCCACCAAAAAAATTTATATAGCTGCTGGTACTTTAAGCACCATTAGCAGCCCTTATGCTGCAACCGGCAATGAAAATAAAATAGCCATTCCCGGTTTTAATAACGGTGTTTTTATTGGAGCAGGTATGGTTCAACAACTGTCAAAAAAAGCACATTTACATCATTTTATAAATATAAACAACATCAGCCCTTTTTTTTATTACAAGTTACCTGCGCAGGATATGTCTTATACCTCTCCCAACGGTCAAAGCCGTTCAAAGTTTCCCGCCCCTATGAATGCTGCTGCTATTACCTATCAGCTAACTGCTGGTTTGGTATTACCGGGTAATAAAAAGAATTTTTTTATTGGCGCAGGAGCGGGTATAAACTATGTGTTTAATAAGAGAGCAACTGGTGAGCAAACCACTTTACTTATTCGTTCAGAGGTAGGTACAGGTATTTTTAAAGAATGTATTTATACTCAGGAAATTCATCGGTTAAGTTTTGATGTGCCCTTTGAATTTGCAGTAGAAAAAGTGGCAGGTTTTGAACGCCTGCGTTTTGCTCTTCGTTATAATTGGGCCATCAACCCACGTTCAACAGGTAGTTTTGAGTTTGATAAAAATCAGGGTGTTGCTACCGGTAAGTATCGGTTTATTGGCAATACGGCAGCTTTGGTATTTGGGTGGGTGATTAATTAATATTGAATCATCTGTTTTTACTGCTCACTAAAATTCAATGTTAAAGAAAACAATGCGTTCTGTTTGTAAAGTTTCGTTAATCAACTTCATTTTCGTAACAATTGGTTTCTTCATCAACCGAAATTAAATACTCAATTTTATGGTTGTTTGAAATGCCAATCATTAAAAAAATCCGTTTCAGATTATGAAACGGATTTTTTGCAGTAACAGCATCTAATCTTGTTTTCGTAAATTCGTCCTTCTGGACACAATTACCACCATACAAGCTTACACCCTCACTCCCGATCAGGAAAAAAAAGAAATCCTGCGGCATTACCGTTCGCTTTTACGTTCACTCAAAACCAAATTGAAGAAAGGCGATAAGGAACTGGTGCGTACAGCTTTTGAAATGGCAGTGGAGGCACACAAAACCATGCGCCGTAAAAGCGGCGAACCCTACATTTTGCACCCATTGGCAGTGGCTCAAATTTGTGTGGAAGAAATTGGCCTTGGCGTTCGTTCTACTATTTGTGCATTGCTGCATGATACGGTGGAAGATACCGATGTAACACTGGAAGATGTGGCCCGTGAATTTGGAAATGAAATTGCAAGAATTATTGACGGTCTCACCAAGATTGCAACAGTGGTTGACGCCAATTCCACACAACAGGCGGAGAATTTTAAAAAGATATTACTTACACTTACCGATGATCCCCGTGTGATACTGATTAAACTGGCCGACCGATTGCACAATATGCGCACGCTCGACAGTATGAAGCGGGAGAAGCAATTAAAAATCTCCAGCGAAACGGTGTATGTATATGCACCATTGGCACACCGTCTCGGTTTGTACAATATCAAAACCGAAATGGAAGACCTCTCCATGAAATACCTGGAGCCGGATACCTATAAAGAAATTGCACGCAAACTTTCTGAAACAAAACGGGAACGCACCCGCTACATCAATGAGTTCATCAAACCCATTAAAGAAAAGATGGACAAAGCAGGCTTTACAGAATATGAAATTTATGGCCGCCCCAAAAGCATTCACTCCATCTCCAATAAAATAAAAAAGAAAGGCGTGAGCTTTGAAGAAGTGTATGATCTCTTTGCCATCCGTATGATTATTGATGCACCGCAGGAAAAAGAAAAAGAAGATTGCTGGAAAGCCTACAGCATTGTTACGGATATGTACACACCTTCGCCTGAGCGTTTGCGTGACTGGCTGAGCAATCCCAAGAGCAATGGCTATGAAGCATTGCATACAACGGTAATGGGGCCGCAGGGTAAATGGGTGGAAGTGCAGATACGCACCAAGCGCATGAATGAAATTGCAGAAAAAGGTTTGGCCGCCCACTGGAAATACAAAGAAGGCACGGGTGATGAAGACCGTTTTGATAAATGGTTTCATAACATACGTGAAGCGCTCAATAACCAGGAAAGCAGCTCACTTGATTTTTTACAGGATTTCAAAAGCTCTTTTCTTGCAGAAGAAATTTATGTATATACCCCCAAGGGCGATGTAAAGATGCTGCCACTGGGAGCAACTGCCCTGGATTTCGCATTTAGCGTTCACAGTGATGTGGGCAGCCGTTGTATTGGCGCCAAAGTAAATCACAAGCTGGTGCCTATTGCACATAAATTAAGAAGCGGCGATCAAATAGAAATTATTACCAGCAGTAAA
The DNA here is from genome assembly GCA_019747705.1 of Chitinophagaceae bacterium. Taxonomy (GTDB): domain Bacteria; phylum Bacteroidota; class Bacteroidia; order Chitinophagales; family Chitinophagaceae; genus Lacibacter. The sequence goes on from JAIEQM010000014.1 coordinate 24,644, forward strand.
CAAAAACCAAGTGAAGACTGGTTGAACTTTGTGGTAACTGCCAAGGCACGTACTAAAATTAAAGATGCCCTCAAAGAAGGAAAACGAAAAATTGCAGACGAAGGCAAATACATTCTGCAGCGTAAGCTGGAGCAGATGGGCGCCAGCTTTGATATTCATAATGTAGATACACTTACACAGTTTTATAAACTTCCTTCGCAACTGGATCTGTTTTATAAAATATCCACAAAAACAATTGAGTTAAAAGAACTCAGGGAACTTACACTGCATGGTGATAAATTGGAATTGCCCAAGCCGGCCAAACCAATACTGGAACCAAAGCATGAGTACGATCCCAATAAAGCAGCGCCATCAGCAAAAGATTCAGAGCTCATCATCTTTGGAGAGAGCAGTGATAAAATTGTTTACACATTAGCCAATTGCTGCAAGCCCATTCCGGGTGATGATGTGTTTGGTTTTGTAAGTACCGGCAAAGGATTAATTATCCACCGCACCAATTGCCCCAATGCATCAAGACTACTGGCCAATTTTGGGCACAGAGTTGTAAAAACAAAATGGGCCAAGAATAAAGAGATTTCTTTCCTCACCGGTATTAAAATAATTGGCGTGGATGATGTGGGTGTGGTGAGTAAAATCACCAATCTCATCAGCAGTGAACTTCGTTTAAACATCAGCGCTATTACCATTGAAGCAAAAGAAGGGGTGTTTGAAGGCAATATCAAAATCTTTGTGCATGACAAAGATGAGTTGGATGAACTGGTGAACCGCTTATTAAAACTTTCCGGCATTGAAACGGTGGAGCGGTATGATACAGAGCAGTAATTCTGTAATTGTTCTTTCGGTATCAGAATAAATGATTACCTTATACAAAAATTGTTATACAAACGGTCAGTAGCTTCCCTGAAAAAGCAGTTTAAACACTGATTTCAGCCAGCATGGAGAAAAAAAAACCACTGAATGATTTTATTTTTTCCTTTAAAACAGTATTTTTATTCATAATAAGCAGCAACAATAAAAGGATACTGTCTGCTTTTTAATCCGTCCCGCAAAGAAAATTTTTTATTGTTCACCCTTAACTACCAATTCATGAGACAAAAACTGCTATTCTCATTACTGATTATTTCAGTAACTGCAATTCCGCAACTTTTAAATGCACAGGCAACCGTTACCGGTACAGTAAAAGGTAAAGGCACTGCATTACAGGGCGCCACTGTTTCAGCCAAACCAACAGGCAGAGGTGCATCAACAGATGATGATGGTAAGTACAAACTCACACTTCCTGCCGGCACCTATGTCCTTAGTTTTACATCAGCAGGCTTTTCTTTACAAACAGTAAACGTTACACTTGCAAATGGTGATAACAAAACTGTGGATGTGGATTTAGCCGAAGATGTAAAAGGCCTGGAAGATGTGGTAGTGGTAGGTTCAAGGTCTTTACCACGTACTTCTGTAAGCACGCCATTGCCGGTTGACGTGCTCAGTGCTGCTGATTTAAGAAGTACTGCACAGCCTTCATTTGATAAGCAATTACAATACAGAGTTCCATCATTCAATACCGTTAATACACCGGTAAATGATGCCACTACTTTGCTCGATCCTTATGAAATACGTGGTCTCGGCCCCAGCCGTACATTGATATTGATCAATGGCAAACGCAAAAATCTCAGCTCACTTTTATATGTACAGTTTGCACCCGGCCGTGGTGAAACAGGAGCTGATCTTGCAGCGATTCCTGTTGACGCCATTAAGCGTGTGGAAATATTAAGAGATGGTGCATCTGCACAATATGGTTCTGATGCCATTGCAGGTGTTATGAATATTATATTAAAAGACAAATACCAATACAGCTCACTCACTTTAAATTCAGGAGTTACTTCAAAAGGAGATGGCGCTACTTACGGGCTTGCATTTAACAGCGGTTCTAATTTTGGAACCGGTGGTTTTGTAAACTATACACTGGATATCAGCCAGCAAAACAATGCCATCCGCTCCGGTATTATTCATCGCCCCACTGAGAAATTCATTTTTGGTGGCAGTCCTGCAGCCGATGCTGCTATTGATGCTTATCTAAATCGCTTCCCCACAGGTAATAACCTAAACGGAACCGGTGAAGTAACTGCGGCCAAGTTCAATGTTAATTTTGGAATTCCTGTAGGCAATGGCGGACAGTTTTATGGCAATGCAGGATATGTTAATAAGAAAGCTATCAGTAATGCCAATTTCCGCACACCCTACTGGAGAACAGATGCAGGTTTGTTGCATGTGCGTATCCCCGGCGCCCCCAACTATACAGGCGGCAGTAATCCGTTATATGAAGGTTACCTGGGTTATATGCCTTCATTTGAAGGAGACCTTTCTGACTATCATGCAACACTTGGTTTTAAAACCAATAAAGGCGGTTGGGTACATGATATGAGTTTTACAACGGGAGGCAATCAGCAACTTTATACCGTTGAAAACACTGTAAACAGAACATTGGGCACAAGAAGCCCTACAACATTTAAACCCGGCGGCTACCGTTTTTCACATGTGGTGGGCAACTATGATATTTCTAAAACATTTTCTGAACAGTTCAGCCTGGCATTTGGTACAGAGGTGAGAAGGGAAACGTATGAAATCATTGCTGGCGATACTGCATCTTACAGCGGTGAAGGGGCTAACTCTTTCCCTGGTATCCGTGCAGAAAATGCATCAGTAAATAATCGTTTCAACTTTGGCGCTTATGCTGATGCTACATTTAATGTGAATGAGAACTTTTTAATTAATGGCGCAATACGTGGTGAAAAGTACAGTGATTTTGGCGATGCATTTGTATGGAAACTTTCATCCCGTTACAAACTGGCAGATAATAAAGTAACCATCAGGGCTTCCGTGTCAACCGGTTTCCGTGCACCCACACTGCACCAGATTTATGCACAGTCAACCCAGGCATCATTCGTTGCAGGTACAATTCAATTGTCCGGCTTGTTTAATAACAGAAGCAAACAGGCATTCCTGCTGGGCGTGCCAAAACTTAATCCTGAAAAATCTACCAACTTTACAGTGGGTCTTGGTTTAAACCCCGTAAAAAATTTAAACATCACGCTGGATTATTACAGCATCCGTATTAAAGACCGTATTTTCTACAGCTCGGCAATTTCTTCAGGTTCACCGGGAAGTCCCCTTGATCAGATTTTGCAGGCAGCAGGTGTGGTGCAGGCGCAGTTTTTCTTAAATGGTCTTGAAACTGAAACAAGCGGTCTTGATTTTGTATTAAACTATAAAGGCATTTCACTGGGTAAAGGAAAACTGGCAGTGAATGTAGCCGGCAACTATGTGCTTACAAACAAAATTATAGGCGCCCCTAATGATCCTCCGGCAATTAAAGCTGAAGGTAAAACAACCCTCAGTGCACAAATCCGTTCTTTATTAACAGAAGGCCGTCCTTTATATAAAGCAGTGCTTGGCTTTGATTATCAAATCAACAAATGGGCAATTAGTTTAAATAACACTTTGTTTGGCACTACAAGGTTCCAGGATCTGGATAATGGTACCAATTATTCTGATTTTGGAATTACAGTTAGCGGGAACCCCAACGTAATGAACAATATCAAGCAAATATTTAAACCCGCAGTGGTAACAGATTTGAATGTGCGTTATGATATTAAAAGCAATGTCAGCTTTTCAGTTGGTATAAACAATTTGCTCAATGTGCTTCCAAAGTGGCGTTTAGAAGCAATTGATGGTTATGCGCCGGCTCAAACATTATTAAACAACCAGGCAAACAGAGATTTACTGGAAGGTTTGCTTTCTTTCAGCGGCCGTTATCGTATTCTTGGATACAATGGTTCACAGTTCAGCCAGCTTGGCACCATCTTTAACGCATCATTGGTGTTCAGGTTCTGAGATTGATAAATAATATAACTTTAAGGTGCAGTAGTTACTGCACCTTTTTTTATTGGTAAACTTTGTACATAGTCACAACTCTATACATCTCTTTCCACTGTTTATTAAGCCATGTATCAAAGTTTTATAAATTATGAAGAAGAGTTTGTTTTTTATAATGCCATCAGGCAAAAATACCATGGCCATTCTGTACTGGAACTGGGTTGCGGCACAGGAAACATGGCCGGCCGATTTATAAAAGATCAAATTTCTTTTACCGGTTTAGACATGAGTGAAGAAATGCTGCTGATGGCTTCTCAGAAATATCCGCAAGCCCATTTTGTAAATGCCGGTATGCGAAATTTTGAACTGCAACAAACATTTGATTTTTGTTTGGCCGCAGGCAGAACGGTGAGTTATCTCATCACCAATGATGATGTTTGCAATACATTCAGCTGCATTTACAGGCATCTTGCAGATAACGGAATTGTTTGTTTTGATTTTATTGAGGCCAACCGTTTTATTCCATTGATTCAAAATGGTAAACAGGTGGTGCACAGCGCATCTTATGACAACAGGAATTATAAACGCATCAGCAACTGGCAAATCAATTTACAGGAGAGTTATACCTTTAACTGGCAGTCCGTATATTATGAAATCAATGACAGGAGTACTGAAATATTTCTGGGTGAAGATCATTCTGTAATAAGAGCATTTACCAAAGAGGATATAGCCTTGTTTTTACAGCTAACCGGCTTTACAGTACCTGAATTTATTAACAAACCATCTTATGCGTTTGATACGTATGTGGCGGTGGCAACAAAGCAAAAGAGTTAATACAACAGTTGAACTATGGCAATGTATGATAATGATAATACGGTAAAAGCATCGTTCGATCTTTCTTATATTACTGAATATTTGCAGCAGGCTCAATGGGCAGAGCTTATTGAATTGAAAAAAGTAATCACCCGTTTGTACAAACAAAAACAAGCACCCATCCGCATTTTTGATATTGGCATTGGCAACGCAAGGGTGCCGAAGCATTTAAGCCTTATCCATGAAATATGGGAGATGGTGGAAGTGTATGATGGTATTGATAATGCGGAGGCATGTGTAACTCTTTCAACAGCTGCAGCAAAGGAATTACAGATAACAGACAAAGTAACTGCCACTTTGTTTGATGCAATAAAACTCAATGAATGGCCGCAGAAATATGATTTGGTACTATGCACCTGGTTTACACCCGGCAATTTTTATCCTGATGGTTTTGATTTTAAACATTACATGAAAGATGGAAAGCGCCTGAGCCTGGAACAGAATCCCAATTTTGTAAAAGTGTTTAAAGGCGCTTATCAATTGCTGAATGATGGTGGCGAACTGGTTTTGGGCGCAACCTATATTCACAATGATGCCACACGTATAAAGCAGGAAGAAGCATATACAAAAATGGGGATGCATATAATAACTGATAAGCAGGATTCGTTTACCGCCACAAAAGAAGGGTTTTGGAGCCAGCGGTTTACAAACGAACAACTCATGCGTTATTTAAGTTTTGCACCCGGGCAGAATATTCATTTTATCCCACTGGATACGTATGAATATGCGCAGCAGGTACTCATTAAAAAATAAATTTTATAAACATTTAAAAGCAGGCTTTAAGTGGGAAAATAATCTTCTGCTCTATTTCTTCTTCGCCTATTTTTGCGGCTTTGAAAATAGTGTGTGATGTTTCACTCTTCATGTTGCAGTTTGCACCGGCTATGATGTGTGCGACGCAAGGAACGATGCCACAACGAACAAATGCTGGTATCATAAAAAATAAATTATGGTTGATGTAATTCTGGGCCTCCAGTGGGGCGATGAAGGAAAAGGAAAGATTGTTGATTTTTTTGCACCTGCTTATGATGTAATTGCACGTTTCCAGGGCGGGCCCAATGCGGGACATACGCTGTATGTAAAAGGTGAAAAAGTGGTGCTGCATCAAATACCCAGCGGTATTTTTCATGCGGGCATTATTAATTTAATTGGCAACGGCGTGGTGCTCGATCCTGTTACGCTCAAAAAAGAATGTGAGAAGGTAGCTGCATTTGGCATTGATGTAAAGAAAAATTTATTCATTGCAGAACGCACCAATATTATTGTGCCCACTCACCGTGCATTGGATAAAGCTGCAGAGCTGGCTAAAGGGGATGAAAAAATAGGTTCTACGTTGAAAGGTATTGGCCCGGCCTATATGGATAAAACAGGCCGCAATGCGTTACGTGTGGGTGATTTGCTCCATCCTGATTTTGCATTGTTCTATAAAAAATTAAAAGACAAACACCTCCAGTTACTGGGCAATTATAATTTTACTGACGACATCAGCGAATGGGAGAAAGAGTTTTTTGATGCAGTGGAGTTTGTAAAAACACTCAATATTGTTAACGGAGAATATTTCATTAATAAAAAAATAGCTGAAGGCAAGAAAGTTTTAGCCGAAGGTGCACAGGGCAGCATGCTGGATGTGGATTTCGGAACCTTTCCTTTTGTAACATCTTCCAACACTATATCAGCAGGTGTGAGTACAGGATTGGGTGTGGCTCCTAATAAAATTGGAGAAGTAATTGGCATTACCAAGGCTTATTGTACCCGTGTGGGCAGCGGGCCCTTTCCTACAGAGTTATTTGATGCAACAGGAGATGAGCTCCGTAAAATTGGAAGTGAATTTGGCGCCACTACCGGCCGCCCACGCCGCTGCGGCTGGATTGACCTGGTAGCTTTGAAATTTGCCTGTATGGTAAACGGTATTACACAAATTGTAATGACCAAGGCCGATGTGCTGGACAGTTTTAAACACTTGCAGGTTTGTGTGGCCTATGATATTAACGGAAAGCAAACAGAAGAAGTGCCTTATCAAATGAACAAGCTGCCCTTAAAACCCGTTTACAAAGAATTTGCAGGCTGGGGCAAACCCATTTCAGAATGCAGCAAATGGGATGATTTACCGGTGGAGATGAATGACTACCTTGCATTCATTAATAATTATCTTGGTGTGAAGGTTACATTTGTTAGTAACGGACCGGGCCGGGATCAGATTATTCAATCGTAAGGATACGGTTGCCGGTGTAAATTGTTACATAAATCTTAGCCGGTAACAGGGCCGGGATGAATAATTTTTTGCACATTCAAAAATTTTACCGAAAAAGTTTGGTCATTTAAAAAACTCTCAGAAATTTTACAGTATAACCATTGTAATTCTATGGCAAAGAGTATAAAAAAATCAAATGGAAAATCAGCTCCTCCGGATGAGGAAGTAAAAAAAACTTTATCAAAGTCAAAGGCCCGGGAAGATGACGACGACGATGATGATGATGATTTTGATATGGATGATGAACCTGTTGTAAAAAAAGGCGCTAAAGCATCTGCATCCAAATCCAAAGCAGGTGATGATGATGACGATGATGATATGGATGAGGAAGATGATGACTGGAACAAAGCGGAGGAAGATGATTATGATCCGGACTTTGAAGAGTTTGATATACCTAAATCAAAAGGCAAAGCCGCTACCGGTGGTAAGAAGAAAGGTGGCGAGGATGAAGATGATTTTAAGTTTGATGATGATTTTAAAGAGTTTGACACCATGGGCGGTGGCGGTGATGATTTTGATGATGATGATGATTTTTAATTGAATAAGTGAACAGAACTTTCCAATCTTTTTCAGTAACTGATTTTTCTGAAATAAAACAGCAAATGTTGAACTGGGGTAACCGGTTCAACATTTGTGCTTTTCTGGATAACCATCAGTATCAACTGCCGGGTCACCGGCATGAATGCCTGGCAGGGTTTGGAATGGTGCAGCAGGTGCGTTGCGAAATAGTTTATGAAAACATCAACCACGGCCGTGGTAATGCACTTCAGCAATTACAACACTTTATTGATGTAACCAATGACTGGTGTTTTGGTCATTTGAGTTATGAACTGAAGAATGAAATTGAAAATCTTTCCGCAACGCACAAAGAACAAATTGGTTTTCCGCTGCTTTATTTTTTTGTGCCGCAGTATGTAATACAGTTGAATGAAACAGAATTGAAGATTGGTTCCTTGCACAATGATCATCTGGAAATTTATGAGCAGATAGTACAAACAAAACCGGATAAAGCACCGGCAAATTCTTCCGTTACCATACAGGAACGAATAAGCCGGGAGCAGTACATCAGCGCTATTCAAAAAATTCAACAACATATTTTAAGAGGCGATTGTTATGAATTGAATTACTGCATGGAATTTTTTGCAGAAGATGCGTTGATTGATCCGCTGTATGTATATCAGCAACTCACCTCCATTTCGCCCAATCCGTTTTCTGCTTTTTATAAAGTTGATAACAGTTATTTGCTTTGTGCCAGCCCGGAGCGTTTTTTAAGAAAGAAGGGAAGGGAGCTATTATCTCAACCTATTAAAGGAACAGCAAAGCGGAGTGTTCACAACACAGTTGATGATGAAGATTTAAAACAGCAATTGTACAAAAGCGAAAAAGACCGCAGTGAAAATGTAATGGTGGTGGATTTGGTGCGCAATGATCTGAGCCGTGTGTGCAAAGAAGGAACGGTGAAGGTGGAAGAGCTGTTTGGCATCTATTCTTTTCCGCAGGTGCACCAGATGATTTCAACGGTAAGTGGTGAACTGAAAGAAGATGTTTCGTTTGCTGAAATCATTCAATCCACTTTTCCCATGGGCAGCATGACGGGTGCACCCAAAAGAAAAGTACTGCAGTTGATTGATGCATATGAACTCACTGCCCGTGGCATTTTTTCCGGAGCAGTTGGATATATTTCACCGGAAAAAGATTTTGATTTGAATGTGGTGATACGGAGTATTCTTTATAACAATGATTCCCGGCATCTTTCTTACTTAGTAGGCAGCGGTATTACATGGTATAGTAATGCAGAACAGGAATATGAGGAATGTTTGTTGAAAGCGGGGGCGATAAGGAGGGTGTTGGGTTGATGTATTTTGTTCTTTTTGTAGTGATGTAAGTTTTTTCTATTTTGATGTGTCAATATGCAGAGAACACACTATCCATATGAACGGAACCATGTTTACAGATATACTTTTATAAGCCTTGGGAGGCGAAGAATAAAAAAGGTAGTTGAATTTTCACTAACGGGTATTGAAAACATTTATAATCTGGCCTTTGGCGGCATAAAGATAGATGGTACAGTAGATGATAAAGCAAGCTCAAATAATGGCGATATTGTGCGGACCCTCTCAACTGTTATTCATATTCTAAGAGATTTTTCACTCCATCGCCCTGCATCTGTTATTTTTTTTACAGGCAGCACAAAGCAGCGCACAAGATTGTATGCCCGTATTATTAAAACGTACTATGATGAGTTCAGCAAAGATTTTCACATAACCGGGCTGGCCTTATACGAAAAAAGATATGCAGAAGAAATATTTACCAGGGAAAACGCTTATAAATATTCAGCTTTTTTAAGGTTTGCAGCGCTGGCTTGCCGCCCGGCAAACCTTATAGGTCTTGATAAAAATAACTACAGTGCGGCCTTTAAAAAATGAATTCAGGTTTTCAAGAATTACACTTTCATTATTGGCATCAAGACTGTTGGTAGCTTCATCAAAAAAGATAAAATCAGGATCCCTGTAAACAGAGCGTGCAATGAGTATGCGTTGTTTCTGCCCCATACTGATGCCGTTACCTTCTGCTCCTATCTTTGTGTTAAATCCAAGCGGTAAACTTTCAATAAACTCTTTACAGTTGGCAATTGTAACTGCACGTACCAGCCTGGTCATATCAATTTTATCAGTACCTACTGCAATGTTCCTGGCAATGGTATCAGAAAAAATAAAACTCTCCTGCATTACTACGCCGCAATGAGAGCGCCATGTGCGGGGACTCATATGTTCCAGCGGTGCTGAACCAATTTTTATTTCACCTTTTTGCGGTTCATAAAATTTCAATAACAATTTGAGCAGGGTTGTTTTGCCGCTTCCGCTGGTGCCAACTATGGCAGTTGTTTTTCCTTTGGGTATTTGCAGGTTGATATTTTTTAATACAGGTTCATTTCCTGCACCGGGATAGGTGAAGGAAAGATTTTGAAGAGCTACACAAACCTCCTCAGCCCCCATCCGACTTCCCCCCAAGGGGGTGCATTTAAAATTGTCGCTTTCTGTTAAGCTGCATTTTTAATCATCTTTACCACCGTGTCCCACTGGCCATTC